>CAKZVG010000035.1 GCA_937921835.1 uncultured Bryobacteraceae bacterium
CGACGGCGGCACCAATATCCGCGACCTTGAAACCCAATACGGCATCGAGCTTCCCGCGGACGCCGGCTTCGAGACGCTGGCCGGCTTTCTGCTGTTCCGCCTGGGCCACATCCCCAGCGGCGGCGAGATCGTGGAGCACGAAGGCCGCCGCTACACGGTTCTCGCCATGGAGCGTAATCGCATCGCGCGCGTCAAGGTGCAGCGCCTCGAACCTGAGCCGGACGGCCCGGCCGGCGGTTAGCTCCATTTTCCCGGCCGCCGTACGGAAGCGGCCGCGGCGCGATCGGGCGGAAGGGTATCCTCACCCGCACGTCCCGCTTAGGAAACAAGAAGTGCGCGCGCTTCGCCCACCAGGAACAGCGATCCGGTAACGAACACGGCTTTGTCCGCTCCGGCGCTATCCACCACCGCCAGGGCCTCGGCCAGCGAGGGAGCGATCCGCACCGAGGGATGATCCACCAGCGCCCGCATGGCCTCCGGACGCACCGCGCGCGGCTGCCGGGGCGCGGTGAGGATGATTTCGCCGGCCACCGGCGCCAGAATGCCGGCCACCTCTTCCACCGCCTTGTCGCGCATCGCGCCGTAGATCAGCACCACCCGCCGGCCGGCGTGGAACCGCCGGATGTAGGCCGCCAGCGCGCGCGCTCCCGCCGGATTGTGCGCGCCGTCGAGGAAAACGTCCGGGGCGCGGCGCACCAGTTCCAGGCGTCCCGGCCAGCGCGTCCGCGCGATCCCGCGCTCGATGGCCTCATCAGGGATCCCCAGACGGACCAGCGCCGCGGCCGCCGTCAGCGCGTTCTCCGCCTGGTGCTCGCCGGCCAGCGGACATTCGATGCGCAGCGCTCTCCCGCGGCGGGCCGTGAAGCGGCAGCCCAAAGCGTCGATCTCGAAGTCGGAGACCGGCCATTCCCCCGCCCGCTCGACGTCAATTCCCAACTCCGCCGCGCGTTGCTCGAGAACCTGCGCGGCTTCCCTGCGCTGGCGCGCGAACACCGCCGGAACACCCGGCTTGAGAATGCCGGCCTTTTCCGCCGCGATCGATTCCAGACTCTTGCCGAGGAACGCCTCGTGATCGTAGTCGACGGGCGTGATGACCGCCACCTCCGGGACGATCACGTTGGTGGCGTCCAGGCGTCCTCCCAGCCCGACCTCGACCACCGAAATCTCGGCGCCCAAATCCCGGAACAGCAGGAACCCCATCGCGGTGACGGTCTCGAAGTAGGTCGGGTGCGCCTCGATCGCGCCCGCGGCCAGCAGCTTTTCGGCCGCGGCGTGAACGCGGGCGAAAGCCTCCGCGAAGCGCTCGCGGGACACCGGCTCGCCGCCGGCTCGGATCCGCTCGGGCGGCTCGGCCAGATGGGGCGACGTGTAGAGACCGGTCCGGAACCCCGCCTCGCGCAGCGCCGCTTCGATCATCGCGCAGGTGGAGCCTTTGCCATTGGTGCCGGCCACGTGCACGAAGCGCCCGGAGCGGTGCGGGGAGCCGAGCGCCTCCAGCAGCGTCTCGATGCGGTCCAGCCCCAGCTTGGCGGCCTTCACCTCGTTGCCCAGCGAGTACAGGAAGCGCACGCATTCGGCGTAGTTCATGGGGCGTCAGCGCGGTCCGGAGAGGGGCGGGAGGACGTCCGGAGCGCCCAGTCCGCGGCGGCCCGCCACATCGGGACCCCGGGGCGTAAGGCCGGATGCTATTGCCGCTTGGAGGCGGGAACCGAGGCTTCCTTGGCCAGCCGTACCCGCGCCCCCTCGAGCTTTTTCTGGATCTTGGCCACTTCGGCCGGATCGTTCTCGCTGGGCGCCGAGCCTTCCCACTCCTTCAACGCCTTCTGCCATTGCGCGATCGCCTCCTTCACCCTGCCCTGTTTCAGGTAGACGTCGCCCAGGTGATCGTGAATGGCGGGATCGCGCCCGTAGCGCTGGAGCGCCCGCAGCAGGTATTGCTCGGCCTCCTCCAGGCGTCCCTGGCGGTAATAGACCCAGCCCATGCTGTCCAGGTAGGCGCCATTGTTCGGGTCCAGTTCCAAAGCTTTTTTGATCAGCTCGTGCGCCTCGTCGAGCTTCATGTTCTGGTCGGCGAACATGTAGCCCAGGTAGTTGAGCGCGGAGGCGTTGCGTGGATTGATCGCGAGGACCTTGCGGAACTCCTTCTCCGCTGCGTCGAAGCGCTTCATGCGCTCGTACATGGCGCCGCGCATGAAATAAACCGCTTCCTTCTCCTCGTCCGTTTGCGACAGCTTTTCGGCTGCCTCCAGCGCCTTCCCCATTTCCGGATAGTTCTTGGCCTTCTCCCAGGTCTGGGCGATCGCAAGATGGATTTCGCGGTCCGCCTTGCCGTCCAGCAGCTTGCGCAGCGCGGCCACCGCCTCCTGCGCCTTTCCGCGCTCGGCCAGTACCGTGGCCCGCACCATCGCCAGCATCCGGTCGTCGGGATACTTGGCTGCGGCCGCGTTGGCCTCGGCTTCGGCCTTGGCGTAGTCCTTGGCCGCGCGGTGCGTCTCGACGATCTGCGCCGCCATGCGCCCGCTCAAGTCCGTATCGAGCGCCGCGATCTTACCGAAGGTGGCGATAGCGTCCGCGTACCGTTCGCTATTCCGTTCGAGCACCCCCAGGCGTTCGAGCAGCGCCACCCGGTTGCCCCGTTCGCCGGCGCTGTAGGACTTCTTCTCGGTGGCGGCCAGCATCTCTTTTAGCAGCTCGATGGCCTCGGCCGGTTTGCCTTCGCTTTCAAGCAGCCCCACCTCGTTGTAGCGGACTTCCAGGTTTTCGGGATCGAGTTCGCTGGCCTTGTTGGCGGCCGCGCGCGCCTGCTCGAACCGCCCCTGCTGGCGGTGGATCTGCGACAGCCGCAGGAAGCTCTGCACGTCCTTGGGCTCCTCGGCAACCAGTTCCTCGTAAACCTTCAACGCCTCCTCGTAGCGTTCGGCCAGCATCAGGTTCTGCGCCAGCGCGCGCTTGAGGTCGGGGTTGGCGCCCGCCGAGATCTCCAGCGCCTGCTTGAGCGTTTCGGCTGCCAGCGCGTACTCGCGCATCTGCTCGTAGTTGAGCGCCAGCGCGGTCAGCGTCCGCAGGTTGGGGCTCTTCTCGGCCGCCCGCTGGAGCATCTCGGCCGCGCCCTTGCTGTCGCCCAACTCGGAGTAGATGCGCGCCAGCCCGGTGAGCGCGTCTTCGTTGCCCGCATCGATTTCGAGCGCTTTCTTGAAGGCCTTCTCGGCATCCACCGAGTTGCGCGCCACGCTTTGCAGCCGGCCGAGCGTAAGCCAGGTGTCCAGGTCCTTGGCATCCCGCTCGGCGATCGCCGCGTACTGCTCGATGGCTTTGCGCAGCATCTCGTCGTTGACGCGGTTGGTGCGCGTGTCGCCGATCAGCCGGGCGTAGATGCGGCCCAGGATGCGGCGCGCCGTCAGGTCGTTGGGATTCCGCCGCAGCGCCTCCTCCGCCTCGAGCACGGCGGTGCGCGTCTGGCCGGCCTGAATGTAAAGGTCCGACAGCTCCTCGGAGAGAAAGGCCGCCGCCGGGTCGGCCTTCATCGCCAGTTTGTAGTTCTCGATGGCCTGGTTCAGGTACTCGCCGCGGTTGCCATAAGCCGCGGCCAGTTCCGCGTAGAGATGGCCGAGAGTGAAGTGGTAGTAGGCGGACGCCCGGTCAACCTTCCGCTCACCTGTTTCGCTTCCGGCGGGCGCCGGGGTCTGCGCCAGGGCGGCCGCCCCGGTCAGCAACAGGCACCAGAAAACTCGCATCCTTGCCGTTGATGAGTGGCTCATCCGGACCCTTTCACGCCTCCCAGCACATCTTCTTTCTCAGTATAGCGCCAAAGCTCCGCCATCCTGGCGAATTGCGCCCCGGGAGCGGCCCGGCCTTGCGCACCGGGCCGCGGAAGGAAGCCGGATCGCCCTACGGCGCGATGGCCATGGTCACGTTCGACTGGCTGGCGGCTCCGCCCACCTGCA
>CAKZVG010000036.1 GCA_937921835.1 uncultured Bryobacteraceae bacterium
CCGCCGCGTGCGGTTTCATGGGAGTCATAAGCGATGCGATTAGGACAAATCCGATGGCGGAACGAGCCGGTGGCGGCGATTTTCGAAGGCCGGCTGGCCCGCCCCATTCCCGACCATAGCCTGTTCGACCTGCTGCGGCGCTCGGAACTCGAAAGGACCTCGCTGGCCGACCTGGCGGCTGAACAGGCCAGCGCCCACAAGGAAGAGATCCCGCCCATCCTGCCCATCAGCCCGCGCGAAGTGTGGGCCTGCGGCTGCACCTACGAAAGCAGCGCCGCCTTCCGGGACGCCGAGCATGGCACGCGCGAGGGCTTCTACGCCTACGTTCACCGCCAGCCGCGCCCGGAGATCTTTTTCAAGGGAACGGCGCGGGTTTGCGTCGGTCCGGGGCAGCCCATCGGCATCCGCTCCGACAGCAGGTTCACCGCGCCCGAGCCGGAGCTGGCGGTGCTGCTCGGACAGAAGGGCAAGGTTCTGGGCTACACGCTGGCCAACGACGTTTCGGCCTGGGATATCGAACGCGAGAACCCGCTGTACCTGCCGCAGTCGAAGATCTACAGCGCCTGCTGCTCGTTCGGTCCGGTGATCGTCACGCCGGACGAGCTGACCGATCCCTACAATATCGAGATCACCTGCACCATCAGCCGCGGCGGGGAGACGCGCTTCTCGGGCAGCGTTTCCACCGCGCGCCTGGCGCGCAGGATCGAGACCCTGATCGAGTATCTGACGCGCTCAAACCCGGTGCCCTCGCCCACGCTGATGCTGACCGGCACCGGGATCATCGTCACCGAAAACGACGCGCTCGCGCCCGGCGACGTGGTGACCATCAGCGCGCCCCAGATTGGCGAGTTGAGCAATCCGGCGGCGGTGGTGTAGCGCCATGACACGCCAAGAAGCCTGGCAGATCCTCTGCGAATACACCAGGTCGGAGAGCCTCCGCAAGCATGCCCTGGCGGTGGAAGCCTGCGTGGCGGCCTACGCGCGGAAATTCGGCGAGGACGTGGAGAAGTGGTCGGTCGCCGCGCTGCTGCACGACTTCGACTACGAGATCCATCCGCAGGCGCCCGATCATCCGCTGAAGGGCGAAGCGATCCTGGCCGCGCGGGGCGTGAGCGAGGAGATCCGCCGCGCCATCCTTTCGCACGCCACCTACAGCGGCGTGCCGCGCGACACCCCGCTTGCGCGGACGCTGTTCGCCTGCGACGAACTGGCCGGTTTCCTCACCGCCGTGGCGCTGGTCAAGCCCAACAAGAGCATTCACGAAGTGACGGATCCCAAGTCCGTCCGCAAGAAGATGAAGGACAAGGCATTCGCGCGCAGCGTCAACCGCGAGGACATCCTCGCCGGGGCGGCCGAGCTGGGCGTGGACCTGGACGGGCACATCGCCTTCTGCACCCAGGCCATGCAGGAGCGGGCCGCGGACCTTGGTCTCCAGGGGACCGGCGGCGGATCTTGAGGGAATATGCCCACCAACTTCGCCCGCTGCCTGCTGGCGGCCGCCGCGGCGTCGCTGTTGCCGGCGCAGGTGGCGGTCTTCGAGGTCCGCGAAGACTACGGCATGCGCCGCTTCGGCTATCCGGCGCGCGCCAGTTTCGCGTTTGACGGCGACCCGGCCACGCTGCGCCTGCTCGAAGGCGCCAAGCCCGTTCCGGCGCAGTTCACGCGCGCCGCGCCCGGACGGGTGGACGCCGATTTCAGCCTGAGCCTCGGACCGGGCGAAACGCGCCGGTTCACGGTGGAGCGCGGAGAACCGGCGCCCGCCGGCCATGGCATCCGCGTCGAAGAGACGGCCGATACGTTCCTGGTCCGGTATCCGCAAGGTCTCGAATTCGAAATCCGGAAGGACCTGCGCGGATTACTGCACGCGGCGCGGCAGCGCGATCTGGTGTACTTGAAACCCGGCTCACGGGGACTTCTAGCGGACGGATCGCCGCCCGCGGCTTTCAAAGGGCGCGTCACCAAGCGGGGGCCGCTGGTGGCGGCGATGGTGTTCGACTCGGGCCAAGCGCGTGATGGCGCCGTCGAGATCGAGTTCCCGCGCTCGAAAAGCTGGGCCGAGGTGCGCTGGCGCGGCGTGGCGGGCGCCCGCGAACTGGCGGCCGAACTGAACCTGGAACTCGAAGGCGAACCCACGCTGGTCCACTTCGGCGCGGGAACGATGGTTTATGCGGCCTTGCGCCAGGGGCAGGCCGCGGCCTTGCACGCCACCGTCGCGGCGCCGGGCCGGCCGGAGTGGACGATCGAAGCCGCCGGGCAGCCCTACGCTTCCGGGCTGGGCTTTCCGCTGGACGGCTGGGCGCACGTGAGGGACGCGCGCCGCGCCACGGCGCTGGCGGTGGATGGCTTCGCGCGCGGGCCGGCCGGCACGCGGGAGACGATCGAAGCGCGGCCCGGTGGATTGTTGCGGGTGGCCCGCGCGGCCGCTCCTGGCGCCCGCGAGAGCTCCCTGCGTTTCTGGGTGCACTTCGTGGTCATGCCGGTCGAGGTGGGCGCGGCCACCAGCCCGCAATCCATGCAGAACCCGCTGAGAATCGAATGGCGATAACGCTCCAGGACGTGCGGGCGGCGGCGGCGCGCATCGCGCCCATCGCGCACCGTACGGCGGTGATGACCTCGCGCACCTTCGACGCGCAATGCGGGGTGCAGACGTTTTTCAAGTGCGAGAACTTGCAGCGCGGCGGCGCGTTCAAGATCCGCGGCGCGGCGAACTTCCTGAGCCTGCTCTCCGCGGAGGAGCGCGCGCGGGGCGTGGTGGCGTACTCCTCCGGCAACCACGCGCAGGCCGTGGCCATCGCCGCCGCGGCGCTGGGCGCCCGCGCCACCATCGTAATGCCCTCCGACGCGCCGCGTTCGAAGCTGGAAGCCACGCGCGGCTACGGCGCACAGGTGGTTCTCTACGACCGCCTTGGGGAGAGCCGCGAGGCCATCGGCGGGCGCATCGCGCGGGAAACGGGC
>CAKZVG010000037.1 GCA_937921835.1 uncultured Bryobacteraceae bacterium
CCGCCAGGCAGGAGGGGCTCCACACCTGCCTGGAGACCTCCGGCTTCTGCGACTGGCCCTCGTTGAAGCGCCTGGTGGGGTTGGTGGACCTGTTCCTGTACGACTACAAGGAAACCGACAGCAACCTGCACAAGGCCTTCACCGGCGAGCCGAACCAGGTGATTCTCTCGAACCTGCGCGCGCTGCACGCCGCGAGCGCGCGCATCCTGCTGCGCTGCCCGATGATTCCGGAGTACAACGCGCGCCAGGAACACCTGGACGGCATCGCCGCCATGGCGCGCGAGTTGCCCCAACTCGCCGGCGTCGAACTTTTGCCGTATCACCGGCTGGGACGCGCCAAGCTGGCCCGCTTCGGCTTCCGCCCCAACATGCCGGACAGCGTCGCGCCCCCGGACCGCGCCACCGTTGAAGGTTGGCACGCCCATTTGCGCAAGGCCGGCGTGCGGCTGCTCCAGCCTTAGCCCGCGCTGATCCGCCGCGAGGCGGGACGCCAGTCCGGGCAGCAGCTTGGCGCGGCCGCCTCCAGAGGCGCTGCCGTGTTTGACCGGCGGGCAGCAGGGGATCGCGCCCCGCCATGCGCTCCAGAACAGGGCTCCGGGAGCCGCCCCAAGGTGAGAGAGGGCAATCGGGCTTTCCAGGAACAGGGTTCGCCGGCTGCACCCGGCGGTTTCCGGCGGACACCGGATTCACCCGAATCCCGCAATCGCCCGGCTACCGCGTGTGCCGGCACGCCATCGGCGGGAAGAATAAGAGGCTGGAACTGCCGCTTCGGCGCCGGCGAGGGAACCGCCAGTTCGCGCGTTCGGGCCGCGGGCCCACGTTCAGCCTGGCGAACGGCTGCCATACTGCGGATTCCGCCGGATTCCTGAGCAGCACCGCGTTTTCTTGTACACTCGGGAGTTAACGCACAAGGAATGGACGGCGTGCCCTGTTGCAGGCGGCAAGGATCATATCATCGAGCGGGCCAGCCACGCGGCCGGCAGGTAGCGGCGGGGAGAGCCAGCGCGGCGCTTCGAACGGGCAGGCCGCCGTGGACAATATCGAGCCGACGGCTCGTTTGAGCACTTATCCGGATGCACACGGGCAATGACGCCGGCCGGTTGATTCCCGGGCGGGCAGGAGCATCTATGACGAATGAGTCGCACCAGTTAGATCAGCGGCTTTCCAGCCGTTCAGGCGGCGTTTTCCAGCTCGTAAGCCGGCCGCTCAAGTTCCTGGGCATGGCGCTTTTCTGCTGCGCCACGGCCTCGCCGGCGGCGGAAGTCAGAATCGCGGCGCCCGGCTCGCCGATGCTCGGTTTTGCCCTCGGCAAGCTTGAATCCGCTCTCCAGCAACGCGGAGATGCGGCGAAGCGGGTGGCGCCCGGCGCCGCTGCCGCGCGGGCTCACATCGTCGTGCTGACAGCGGGCGGCGCCGAGGAGAATCCGGGTCCGGATGGCTTCCGCCTCGCCAGGCGGAACGGCCGCCTGCTGATTGCCGGCGGTGACGAGCGCGGCGCGATGTATGGCGTGCTGGACGTAGCGGAGCAGATCCGCCTGGGCACGCCCTGGAACAGGATTCAGGACCGTACGGTCAAAGCGGCCTTCGGCTTCCGCGCCATCAAGTTCAATCTGCCCTGGGCCGCCTACCGCACCAGCCCGGTTCTCGAGCAGCACGACGCCACCTGCCGCGATCTGAAGTTCTGGGAAGCCTTCCTCGACATGATGGCGGCGAACCGCTTCAACGTGCTCACGCTCTGGAGCCTGCATCCCTTCCACTACATGGTTCGTCCGAAGAGTTTCCCGGAGGCTTCGCCCTTCACGGAGGCCGAACTGGCCGGGTGGCGGACCCTGTGGCGCGGCATTTTCGCGCTGGCGAAAGAGCGGGGTATCGAGACCTACCTGCTGAACTGGAACATCTTCGTCTCCCCGGAGTTCGCCCGCGCGCATAACGTCGCGCGCTGGAGCGAAACCTGGCGGCACATTGGTCCGGTTGCGGAAACCAGTGAAATCGTCGTCCGCTATACCAGAGAAGTCGTGACGCAGGTGCTCGACGAGTATCCCGATCTGACCGGCCTGGGGATTACGCTCGGCGAACAGATGGGCGGCATGACGCCGGACCAGCGGCGCGACTGGCTGGACCGGACCTTCTTCGCGGGGATCGCCAACGCCAAACGCCCGGTCAAGTTCATCTACCGGGCGCCGCTTTCGGCCGACCTGAAATCCGGCGGCACCACAAGCGAAGACAACGACCGCCGGACCCGCGCCCAGATCGAGCGTCTGACCGGCAACATCACCCTGCCGGTCTACGTCGAGTTCAAGCACAACTGGTCGCACGCCCATTCCTCGCCCGACCTGTTCATGGTTCACGGAGGCAAGCTCTCGGATGCCTATTGGAATCCGCCCCCGGTCCGCCACCAGGTGGTGTGGACCATGCGCAACGAAGACATGTTCATTCTGCGCTGGGGCCAGCCCGGCTTCGTGCGGGCCTTCGTGCAGAACCAGCGCAAGGACTATGTGGGCGGGGCGATCGTCGGTTCCGAATGCTACATCCCGGCGCTCGATTACATCACGGCCCCGGGCCCGCACAAGAACTGGCGTTTCGCCTTCGAGCGCCAATGGCTTTTCTACGCCGTGTGGGGACGGCTGCTCCATGACCCGGCGGCGCCGGATCGTGTCTTTGCCTCGCTGCTGGAGGAACGCTTCGGCGCCGGCCTCGGCGACGACCTGTTGCAGGCGTGGAAACTGGCCAGCCAGGCGCCGCTCCACTTCGCTTCTTTTCACCGCGGCACCTGGGATGGCTCGCTTTATACGGAGGGCTTCTCCTCCTGGATTGACCGGGACGATGGGGCGCGCACCTTCTTCGATATCGACTCGTTCATCCGGCATCCCGTGCTTGACACGAAGCGGTACATCAATATCGCGGATTTCGTCGAAGCCGGCGGCGTTGCCGGGCCTGGCATACTCTCGCCTCTGGCGCTCGCGGCGCAGCTTGACCGCGATGGGGCGGAAGCGTCGCGGCGGGTGGCGGCGGTTCGCGCCCGGGCGGCGGCATCACCCACGCTGGAGTGCGAACTGACGGACATCGAAGCCTGGATCGCCTACGGAAACTACTTCGCCGAAAAGTTGCGCGCCGGTGTGGCTCTCGCCACCGCGCGCGCAAAGAACGACGCGCAGCAGCAGGCGGCCGCCACCGCCGCTCTGGAGAAGGCCCTGGCCCATTGGAAGCGCTTGGCTGAACTGGGCGGGAAATTCAACCGGCTGCCGGTTCTGTCCAACGCGAGAGAACCTTTTTCCTGGGCGTCGCTCACGCCGGCGGTGGAGAAAGACATTGAGATGAGCCGGAAACCTCTGGGAGAACGGACAAGCGGCCCGGTCCCGAGGCCGGCCCTGCCGCAGGGAGCAAGAGATTAAGGATGGGCGCCGTGAGAAGAAGCCGCCTCCACCTTCCCGCTGTGCTGTTTTGCGCGCTCGCCGCCGTGGAGGGCGTGCAAGCGGATGACCGGCAGCCCTCAAGACCAATCCGGACATCGGTTCAGGATGGCTGGGTCACGGTCGCCCCGCCCGAGTTCCAGGGCGCGATCAACAATCCGCTCAAAGGCTTCCGCGATTACAAGAAGGACGGCTACGGGCTCCTGAGGCGCCAGTACATCAAGTGGAACGACATCGAGGTCTGCGCCTGCGACTCCGTGGATCGCATCATCTCTCATACCAACGAGATCACGATCCTCAGGGGCAGGCGCTTCGAGGATTTGAATGTCAAACTCGTGCCGCGCGTGTATCTCGACTGGAATGGAACTCCCGGACGGCAGCACTGGCCCGCCGACCTGCACACCTTCGACTACGACAGCCCTGCCTTTCAGGACCGGCTGCGGCGGCTGGTGGAGAAGCTCGGCCAGGCCTGGGACGAGGATCCGCGCATCTTCGCCGTGCAAATGGGCCTCATTGGATACTGGGGCGAGCATCACACTCCGGCGCCCACCGTCGCGCAGCGCCGCCTGCTCACGGAGGCGTTTCAGCAAGCCTTCAAGCACAAACCCGTGCTCGTCCGGCACAC
>CAKZVG010000038.1 GCA_937921835.1 uncultured Bryobacteraceae bacterium
ACCTCAAAGAGGGGATTCGCCTCAGACCATGCGCTGCCCACCAGCAAGCCGGTGAGGATGGCCGCCAGGTAAATCCACACCTGCCGCCGTTCGAGGGTCAGACGATCCAAAAAGGGGCTCCTATCCAGAAGTGTAAGCGGCCCTCGGCAGGCAGCGGCATCTCAGGCGCAAACCAATCGTCCACGCGGCGCCCGGGTGGATGTGGCTGTGACAAGGAAGACCCCTCGAGCGCCCTGGCTGGAGCGGCGGCCAGCGCTGAGCGAGAAACGCGCGGCGGCTGTTCGGTGCGCGCGCAGGCTAAACCGAGGCGTTCGGCCGGGCGCGCCCGCAAAGGGCGAAACCGCCCACCAGCGCGGCGAGCAACGGAATGGCCATCGACGGCTCGGGCACGTCGGAGACTTGCATGCCGAGCGTCCAGCCGGTGATGGCGCCAATATCGCCGCCTGCGTTGTCGGAGAGGGTCAGGCGCCAGGTGCCGGCCGCGGCCTCTCCATCGAAGAAGTTTGAGAGATCAAGGAACGCCGCACTGTCGGCGCCGCTCGCCGAGTAGAGGCCCGGCGGGACCAAACCGCCCCCTGCGGCGGCGGCCCACAAATCGGCGCCCCCGTTTCCGAAGGTGTAATCGCCTCTGAAATCGGCATTAGACCCGAAGCCGGTCGACACCCGCCCCACGCGATGGAAAAGAGTCTGGGCCGTGCCGCTCTCGACGTGCTGCAAGGTTCCGATGAGATCCCCGATCCAGGTGTGCGTGAATCCGAGAATCGTCACCGAAAGCCCGCCCGCAATCGCAGCCGGGTTGGTGATCGTGATGTCCGAGAATGCCGAACCGCTGTCCGGAATCGAAAAGCCGGCCCCGGGCCCTCCCGTAATGACACCGGCAAGCGCACCCGGCGCGAGAGCAAACAAAACACCAATCGCTAGATAGCGGTTCAAGGCACTGCCCCCTTGGTTGACAGAACACAATTGTAATACAGCAAGCGCGCCGAACACAAACCGCAATCACCCTACTCCCCGCGCGGTGTTTGCCTCAGCGCTGCCAGCCGTTCCAACGTCAAAGGCCTTGGCGGGACTCTTCGCTCCCCACGGCTGCTTGCGGTTGCGGCTTCCCTGCCGCCGAGAGGAAGAAGCGCCCCGGCAGCAGCCAGGAGGTGAGGATCGCCGAGAGCGGATGCATCAGGCCGGCGATGAGGAAGATGGGCTTGTAGGAGAAGCGGGCGACGAAATGGCCGGTCCCAAGGTTCGCCAGAATCCCGCCGATGGCCCCGCCCATGCCGGAGAAACCGGTGGCGGTTCCGACTTCGGTGGCCCGGAACAGGTCGGTCGGCAGGGTTTGCAGGTTGGCCACCCAGAAGGCGTGGCCGAAGGTCAGGAAACAGGTGGCCGCGATCGCCATCTCGGCCGTGGGCACGCGCGGCGCCAGGATCACCACCGGCAGGCAGGCCGCGCCGAGCGCCATCACGAACTTGCGCGCGCGGTGCAGCGGCCATCCGGCGCGCATCAGGCGTCCCGACAGCCAGCCGCCCAGCAGGTAGCCGAGATCGCCGAAGATGAAGGGCACCCAGGCGTACTTGCCGACCATCGCCAGGTCGAAGCCGCGTTCCTTGCGGAGGTACTCGGGCAGCCAGAAGATGGCGAAGTAGAGCACCGGATCGGTGAAAAAGCGGGTCAGGATTAACGTCCAGCAGCCGCGCATGCGGATCACCTTGCGCCAGTCCAACTGTCCTCTCCTGACCGGGACGGTCTCCTCCGGCGGGCGCACGTGGTCCTTCATGTCCGCGTACTCCTCGGCCTTCAGCCAGCGGTTGCGGTGGGGCGGCTGATACAGCAGCAGCCAGCCGGCAAGCCAGAGCAGGCCCAGGCCGCCGGTGAACAGGAAGGAGGCGCGCCAGCCGAACAGCAGCGTCAGCCAGGCCACCATCGGGGGAGCGAGCGCCGAGCCCATCGACGAACCGGAATTGAAAATGCCGATGCCCAGGGCGCGCTGCTGGGGAGGGAACCACTCCGCCACCGCCTTGGCCGCCGCCGGCCAGTTGCCGGGTTCGGTCAGCCCGAGCAGAAAACGCGCCCCGGCCAGCGACCACTTGCCCTGCGAGAAGGCGTGCAGCATCTGCGCCAGCGACCAGGAGGAGATGAACACCGCGAAACCGCGGCGCGTTCCGAGGCGGTCCACGATGTAGCCCGAGCCGGCGTACATGATGGCGTAGGCAAGCATGAACGCCACCAGGATGTGCGAGTAGTCGCGCTCGTCCATGCCGAAGTCGCGCCGCACGTCCACCGAGACGACGGAAAGCGTGAGGCGGTCGGCGTAGTTGATCATGGTCGCCATGCACAGCATGCCGGCGATCACCCATTTGAGCTTGGGGATCTTCATGCGTCGAGCCCAGCAGCAAGCGTATCAGCCGGGCGCTCGACGGCTCAACCGCGCCCCACGCACTCTGAGAGAATAAGACTTGCGAATCGAGGACGGCATGCCGCCAGACGCCAGCAAGCCAACCGCCACGGTGAAGGACAATCGCGAGAAGATGCTCGAGCGGGCCATGTCCCGCCACCACTATTCGGGCGACGCCCTGATCGAAGTGCTGCACGCCGCGCAGGAATTGTACGGCTTCCTGTCGATTCCCCTGCTTCAGAGCATTGCGCGCAAGCTGCGCCTGCCGCCCAGCCGGGTACTGGGAGTGGCCACGTTCTACCACTTCTTTTCACTCGCGCCCAAGGGGGAGCACTTCTTCCAGGTCTGCACCGGAACGGCCTGCTACGTGGCCGGGGCGCAATCGCTGTTGGACGTGCTTGAACGGCGCTGCTGTAAGTCCGGGGGCACCAGCCCCGACGGCAAGGTCAGCGTGCAGTCGGCGCGCTGCATCGGATCCTGCGGGCTGGCGCCGGCCGTCATCTACGACGGCAAGATCCTGGCCCGCCTGACGCCGGAACAACTGAACGCGGAACTCGACCGGATCGGTGTCAAATGACGTTTGAAGAGCTGATGGAGCAACAGGCGCGGGAGCTCGAGCGGCAACGGGCGCTCAGCCGGCGGATTTACTGCTGCACCGCCGCGGGCTGCGTCTCCTGCGGCGCGGAGGCGGTGCGGAAGGCGGTCGCCGCCGAAATTAAGTCCCGGGAACTGGATGGGACGATGGAGGTGTGCGGCACCGGCTGCATGGGCTTGTGCAGCCAGGGGCCGCTGGTGCGCACCTCCGATGACGGCGCGCTGTATGGGAACGTGGAAGCCGCCGACGCGGCGGCGCTGGTTTCGGCCGCGCCGGCCGATGACCCGCGGCTGGCCCAGCGCCGCATCGACACCAGCACGCCGTTTTTCGTCAAGCAGAAGAAGATCGTGCTGGCCAACAGCGGCGTCGTGGACCCGGAGCGCATCGCCGACTACATCGCCGCCGGCGGCTACCAGGCGCTGGCCAAGGCGGTCGCCGAGATGACCCCGCGGGAAGTGATCGCCGAAGTGCGCGCCAGCGGTTTGCGCGGGCGCGGCGGCGCCGGCTACCCCACGGCGCTCAAGTGGGAGCTGGTGGCCAAGCAGCCGGGCGCCACCAAATACGTGGTCTGCAACGCCGACGAGGGCGACCCCGGCGCCTTCATGGACCGCAGCGTTCTCGAAGGCGACCCGCACCGCGTGTTGGAGGGCATGGCCATCGCCGGCTACGCCGTGGGCGCGCAGCAGGGCTACGTCTACGTGCGCGGCGAGTACACGCTCGCCATCCAGCGCCTCCAGGCCGCCATCCGCCAGGCTGAGCGGGAGCGGCTGCTCGGCAGCCGGATCTTCGAGGACACCTTCCAGTTCCGCGTCGACCTGCGCATCGGCGCGGGCGCTTTCGTATGCGGCGAGGAGACCGCGCTGATCGCCTCCATCGAAGGGCGCCGCGGACAGCCGCGCCAGCGCCCGCCCTATCCGCCCGAATCCGGCCTGTGGGGCAAACCCACCCTGATCAACAACGTCGAGACCTTCGCCAACATCCCGCCCATTCTGGTGAACGGCGGGGAGTGGTTCGCGGGCATCGGCTCGGCGCCCAGCACCGGCACCAAGGTCTTCGCGCTGGCGGGCAAGATCGTCAATACCGGCCTGATCGAGGTGCCCATGGGCACCTCGCTGCGCGAGATCGTGTTCGATATCGGGGGCGGCGTCCCCGGCGGCGGGGAGTTCAAGGCCGCGCAGACGGGCGGGCCTTCCGGCGGCTGCATCCCGGCCGAGTTCCTGGACACGCCGGTCGATTTCGAGTCGCTTGCCCGGATCGGCTCCATCATGGGCTCGGGCGGGTTGATCGTGATGGACAAGACCTCGTCGATGGTGGACGTGGCGCGCTACTTCATGGAGTTCTGCATGGAGGAGTCCTGCGGCAAGTGCATTCCCTGCCGCGCGGGCACGGCGCAGATGCACGACATCCTCACGCGCATCCTGAAGCGCGAGGCAACGCGCGCGGACCTGGAGATGCTCGAGCGCCTGTGCGTGCTGCTCGGCGAGACCAGCCTGTGCGGCCTCGGGCAGACGGCGCCAAACCCGGTGCTGAGCACGTTGAAGTATTTCCGCCGGGAGTACGAGGAACTGCTGCCCGCGGAGCACTCGGCGGCGGGAGGTGAGCGATGAGCGTCAAGACGCTGGTAATCGACGGCAAGGCGGTCACCGGGCGCGCGGGCGAGACCATCTTCAACGTGGCCTGGGAAAACGGCGTCCGCATCCCGCGTCTGTGCCACGTCGGCGGGCTCTCCGACGTGGGCGCCTGCCGGCTGTGTCTGGTGGAGATCGAAGGACAGCGCAAACTGGCCGCCGCCTGCCTCACGCCGGTCGAGGAGGGCATGGTGGTGCATACCTCCAGCGAGCGCCTGAAGGAGCACCGGCGGCTGATCCTCGAACTGCTGCTGGCCGAGCGCAATCACGTCTGCGCTGTCTGCGTGATGAACGGCGCCTGCGAGCTGCAAGACCTGGCCGCCGAACTGGGCGTCGATCACGTCCGGCTGCGCTACCGTTTTCCGAAGCTGGGCGTCGACACCAGCCACGAGCGCTTCGGACAGGACCAGAACCGCTGCATCTTGTGCACCCGCTGCGTCCGGGTGTGCGACGAAGTGGAGGGCGCGCACACCAAGGACGTGTTCGGGCGCGGTTCCGGCTCGCTGATCATCAACGACATGGGCGGGCCGTGGGGCGAATCCGACACCTGCACCTCCTGCGGCAAGTGCGTGCAGGTGTGCCCCACCGGCGCGCTCTTCTCGAAGGGCAAGTCGGTGGCCGAGATGCGCAAGGACCGCGGGTTCCTGAAGTACATCGTCACCGCCAGGGAGAAGCGCGAATGGATTCGCTAGAGCGCAAGGTAAGAGTGGCGACGGCCTGGCTGGGCGGCTGCTCGGGCTGCCACATGTCGCTGCTCGACATGGACGAGCGCCTGCTCGAACTGGCGGACCGGATCGAGCTGTGCGCTTCGCCGCTCACCGATTACAAGGACTTCCCGCCGGTGGACGTGGCGCTGGTGGAAGGCGCAGTCGCCAACCAGGACCATCTCGAGCACATCCGCCACATCCGCGCCAACTCGAAGATCCTGGTTTCCTTCGGCGACTGCGCGGTGACCGGCAACGTGCCCGCCATGCGCAACGCCTACGGCGTCGAGGACGTGCTCAACGAGGCCTACCGGGCCAACACCTCGGTGGTGGTCGGGGTGCCGGTGGGCAACGCCGTCGTGCCCCGGCTGCTCGGCCGCGTACGGCCGGTGCACGAAGTGGTGGCGGTGGACCTGTTCCTGCAAGGCTGCCCGCCCGACGCTCAGGCCATCCACGAACTGTTGGCCGCGCTCGTCGAGGGGCGCCGGCCGGCGCTCGAAGGACGGAGGTTCGGATAATGTCCCGGCGCATCCTCATCAACCCGGTCACGCGCATCGAAGGCCACGCCAAGATCTCCATCTACGTGGACGAAACGGGGGAGATCTCGGGCGCGCAGTTCCATGTGGTCGAGCTGCGCGGCTTCGAGAAGTTCGCGCAGGGGCGCCCCTTCCATGAGATGCCGGGCCTGATGGCGCGCACTTGCGGCATCTGCCCGGTGAGCCACGTGCTGGCCGGCTCGAAGGCGGGTGACGCGCTGCTCGGCATCGCGCCCCCGGAGGCCGCTCAGAAGCAGCGCCGCCTGATGAATTACGCGCAGCACCTGCAATCCCACGCGCTCAGCTTCTTCCATCTTTCGAGCCCGGATTTCCTGCTTGGCTTCGACAGCGACCCGGCGCGGCGCAACATCTTCGGCCTTGCCGCCAGCGATCCCGATTTCGCGCGCCGCGGCATCCGGCTGCGGCAGTTCGGACAGACCGTGATCGAGATGCTGGGCGGCAGGCGCATTCATCCTCCCTTCAGCGCGCCCGGCGGAATGACGCGCGTGCTCGAACAGGCCGACGTGGACGAGATCCGGGCCTGGATCCCGGAAGCCTACGAGTCGGTCCGCCTGGCGCTGGCGCGCTTCAAGAAGGTCGTCGACGAGTACCCGGACGAGATCGAGCATATCGGCAACTTCCCCTCGCTGTTCATGGGGCTGGTGAACCGCTACGGCGAACTCGAACTCTACGACGGCGCCATCCGCTTTGTCGACGGCGAGGGGAACGTGGTGGCCGACGGGCTGGATCCGGCGCGCTATCAGACCTACATCGGCGAGGCCGCCGAAGAGTGGTCCTACATGAAGTTCCCCTACTACAAGCCGCTCGGCTACCCGGGCGGCATGTACCGGGTGGGGCCGCTGGCGCGCCTGAACGTGTGCAACTCCACCGGTACGCCGCTGGCCGACCGCGAGCTGCGCGAGTTCCGCCAGCGCGGCAAAGGCGCCGTCTGCGCCGCCTTCTACTACCACTGGGCGCGCCTCATCGAGATGCTCCACGCGGTGGAGCGCATCGAGGAACTGGCCGCCGATCCCGCGATCCTGAGCAAGCAGGTGCGGGCGCGCGCGGGCCAGAACCGCAACCTGGGCGTGGGCGTCTGCGAGGCCCCGCGCGGCACCCTGTTCCATCACTACGAGGTGGACGACAACGGGCTGGTGCGCAAGGTGAACCTGCTCATCGCCACCGGCCAGAACAACCTGGCCATGAACCAGGCCGTGGAGCAGACGGCGCGGCGCTTCCTGCGGCCGGACCAGGTGACCGAAGGCGCGCTCAACCGCGTGGAGGCGGCGATCCGCTGCTTCGACCCGTGCCTGTCCTGCGCCACGCACGCCGCCGGACGCTGGCCGCTGGTGGTGGAGTTCCGGCGCCCGTCGGGCGAACTGCTCTCGCGCGTGGTCCGCGGCGGCTGACGTGCGCGCGGTCTACATCGCCATCGGCAACCGGCTCCGGCGCGACGACGGCGCCGCGCAGCGGGTGGTTGAAGTGCTGAGGCCGTCGGCTGGCGCCGAGGTCCGCCTGGTCCACCAGCTTTCGCCCGAAAACGCCGAATGGCTGGAGGGCAAGGACACGGCCGTGTTTATCGACGCGTCCCTCTCGGCCGGCGGAGTCCGCCTCGAGCCGGCCGATCCCGAGGACGCCGCGCACTCCCCGCTGGCGCACTTCCTCCCGCCCGCCGCCGTCGTGGCCCTGGCGCGGGCGCTGTACGGTTTCACGGGTCAGGCATGGCTGTGCCACGTGCCGGGCGCGGACTTCGGTTCCGGCGAGGGATTGAGCCGGGAAGCCGAAGCCAATGCGCAAGCGGCCGCCGCGCTCCTGCGGGCGCGAGGCTCCGGGCTGGCTTTTCCGTAGAACACCACCCACAGCCCGGTCACCGCCGGGACCGGCAGCCAGCCCCAGAGCTGCAAGTAACCACCTGAGGAGCCGGTTTCAGCCCGATCCCGGCGCGCCCCGGAGTGCCGGTCC
>CAKZVG010000039.1 GCA_937921835.1 uncultured Bryobacteraceae bacterium
ACCGCGCCCGCGCGCCGCAACGCCTCCACTTCCCGCGTCTGGCGCAGCAGAATCTCGTCTTTCTCGGCCAGCGCATCGAGACTCTGAGCGAGCTTTCTGAGGCGGTCCGCTTTCATGCCGTGTTTCATCCCAAACCCGCAGGCGCCCGCCTTCAGGGGCTCCGGAAGGCGTCGCGGAGCCTCTCCCAGGTGGTCTCCAGCGCCTCGGGCATGACGCGGGTCTCGCCCACCGTGGTCATGAAATTCGTGTCCCCGCGCCAGCGGGGGAGCACGTGCAGGTGCAGGTGGCCGGCGATGCCCGCTCCGGCGCACTCGCCGAGGTTCATGCCCACGTTCAGCCCTTCCGGGCGGTAGACCGCGGTCAGGGCCCGCTCGGCGCGCTGCGCCAGAAGAATCAGTTCGCTCAAGACAGGCTCGTCCAGGTCCGCCAGCCGGGGCACGTGGGCGTAGGGCGCCACCATCAGGTGGCCCGACGTGTACGGATAAAGGTTCAAAAGCACAAAATTATGGCGGCCGCGGTACAGCACGAAGTTCCTGCGGTCGTCGGAATCGGCGGGGATCGCGCAGAAAATGCATTCCGCGTCCGGGGCCACCCGGCTGACGTACTGGTACCGCCAAGGGCTCCAGAGGCGGTCCATGGCGCTCAGAAGGGTTGAGCGGTCGGTTCGGGCGGAGCGGTCTCCGCGGCGGGTTCGGCCCCGGCTTCTTTTGCGCTGCTGTTCACCAGATCCTTCAACTCCTTGCTTGGTTTGAAGTAAGGGATCCTCTTGGAGGGAACCTCGACGCGCGCGCCGGTCTTGGGGTTGCGTCCCACGCGAGGCTGGCGCTGCCGGGTACGGAAGCTGCCGAAGCCGCGGATTTCGATCTTGTCGCCTGAGCGCAGCGACTTCACGATGCTGTCGAAGATCGCCTCGACGATCACCTCGGAGTCCTTGCGCGTCATTTCAACCACTCGCGATACTTCTTCGATGAGATCCGCTTTCGTCATAAGCTTTTTTCGTTCTCCTTGGTCCGGACACGCTCCTGGCAGGGCGCATGACCCCGAAATCGTATCTTAACGCGAAGCGGAACCAGGCCGGGCGCTCCGGGCTACCTTCCCTCGCCCTGTTCCTTCAGGTGAATCACTTCCTCGATCGTCATGGTAGCCGCGGCCGCCTGTTTCTGGTAATCCTCCAGCCGCGAGCGCTCCTCATCGTCGGCTACCGCCCGCAGGCTCAGGCCGATGCGCTTCTCGGCTTCGTTCATCTTGATGACCTTGAAATCGAACTCCTCGCCGAGCGGCAGCGGGGCGTCGTCGCCACGGGCGGCCGTGGGAGGAATCTCCGAAGCGTGGCACAGCGCTTCGACCCCCGGCGCCAGTTCCACGAATACGCCGAAGGACGCCGCCCGGCAGACCCTTCCGCGCACCGTGTCGCCCACCTGGTGCGAGCGGAAGAACGTCTCCCACGCGTCCGGCTGAAGCTGCTTGATGCCCAGCGACAGCCGCCGGTTGCCGGAGTCGATGTTGAGGATCACCGCCTGCACCAGTTGGCCCTTCTTGAGGATCTCCGACGGATGCTTGACCCGCTTGGTCCAGGACAGATCCGAAATATGCACCAGCCCGTCGATGCCGTCCTCGATCTCGATGAACGCACCGAAATCGGTGAGCTTGCGCACCCGGCCCTCCACCACCGAGCCGACGCTGTAGCGCGCATCCACCGTGGTCCAGGGATCCGCCTCGAGCTGCTTGATGCCGAGCGAGATGCGCCGCTCGCGCGGTTTGACCTCCAGCACCACCGCCTCCACCTGGTCGCCCACCTTGACCACCTTCGAGGGATGCTTCATGCGCCGCGACCAGGTCATCTCCGAGACGTGAATCAAGCCTTCGACACCCGGCTCGATCTCCACGAAGGCGCCATAGTCGGTGATGCTCACCACCCGCCCGATGACATGCGAGTTGCGCGGAAACCGCTCCTCGACGTTCTCCCACGGGTCGGGCGCGAGCTGCTTGAGGCCCAGCGAAATGCGCTCCCTCTCCCGGTCGAAGCGCAGAATCTTCACCGTGACCTCGTCACCCGCGTTGAGCACTTCGGAGGGATGCGTGATCCGTCCGTGCGACATGTCGCTGACGTGCAACAGGCCGTCGATCCCTCCCAGGTCGACGAACGCGCCGTAGTCGGTGAGGTTCTTCACCACGCCCGTCACCACGGCGCCTTCTTCCAGCACCTGGAGCGCATGCGCCTTGCGGGCCGTCACCTCGTCCTCGACAGCCAGCTTGCGCGAGACCACCACGTTGCCGCGGCGGCGGTTCAGCTTGACGATCTTGACCGGGATGTCCTGCCCGATAAAGCTGTCCAGGTTATGCACCGGGCGCAGATCCACCTGCGAGCCGGGCATGAAAGCCTTCACGCCCACATCCACGCTAAGGCCGCCCTTGGTGCGTCCCAGCACCCGGCCCGCCACCAGCAATCCTTCGCGATAGGCCTGTTCCAGCGTGTCCCAGGCGCGCACCCGCGCCGCCTTCTCGTGCGACAACTGGATGTAGCCTTCGACTTCCGGCGCCTGCCGGTCCACCATCACGTCGATGACGTCGCCGGGCTGCACCGCCACGCGGCCGTCCGGCAGAACAAATTGCGATAGGGGAACCAGCCCCTCGGACTTATAACCGAAATCGACGATGACTTCCTTATCGGTGACCTTGAGGACGTGTCCCTGAAGAACCTCCCCTTCGGCCGGAGGCGCGAAGTGGCTGTAGTCGTCGAGGAGTTGTTCGTAATCGACCTCTTCGGCGCGTCCGGGCGTTTCCGGTCGCCGGTCAACCGGTTTGTCGGCCATGGCCAGTCTCCAACCCACTACGGATCAACGGCGGCGGGACCTCGGCCGAAACGCCGCAAAAGCGGAGTTACGGGTCTCGAATGCACTCTGAAACGGCTCCTTGGCGCCTGTAAGCTGGATCTCCACCGCACCTTGGGACGACCTCCGCGACCGATTGACCGAGACACCCGACAAATCGTTGATAATTCAGTTACTTCAGCACTATAGCCGACGCGCTTCCGGAAGTCAACCGCGTCCGGCGCGTTTTTGGGCCGGGTTTTGAGCGCTCGCGCCCGCCGTGGCGACACCGTTGGATGAGGCTCGAACGGGCGCCCGGGCCGCGCGCGGCTGGAGTCCGTCTCCGGCGCCGGTTGCGGAGAGCGGGATCTGGCGGGAAGTTCCGCCGTCCGAATCCTGGCATATGGTCGGTTGCTAAGATAGGCGCAGCATGGCAACCGGCTCGACAAGACGGCTGTTTTTCGGACAGGCGCTCGCGGCGGCGGCCCCGGCCGCGCCTCGCGGGCGGCGCCCCAACATTCTGCTCTTCTTCCCCGACCAGCAGCGTCCCGACTGGACCGGCTTGTATCCGGCGCTTCCGGTCCGCACCCCAAACCTGGCCTCGCTGGCCCGGCGGGGAGTGGTTTTCGAGCGGGCGGTGGTGGCGTCCCCGCTCTGCGCGCCGTCGCGGGCGTGCCTGGCGGCGGGCAAGGAATACCACCGCGCGGGCGTCCCTAATAACGGATATGATTATCCGATTCAGCAGACCACCTTCTACGCGCTGCTGCGCGCGGCGGGCTATCACGTCGCCGGCTGCGGCAAGTTCGACCTCCACAAGAAAAGCCCCACCTGGGGCCTGGACGGCCGCCATCTGCTCCCCGAATGGGGTTTTTCCGACGGCATCGATAACGCGGGGAAGTTCGACGCGATCTCAAGCGGCGCCAGCACGCCCCGGGATCCCTACATGGGCATGCTTCACCGGCGCGGACTGGCGGCGGTCCACGTGCAGGACTTCAACCGCCGGCGCGGCCCGCAAAGCTACTCCAACACCGCGCCCACGCCTCTTCCCGACGACGCCTATTGCGACAACTGGATCGCCGCGAACGGCCTGCGCCTGCTGCGCGGCGCGCCCTCCGGCAAGCCCTGGTTCCTACAGGTCAACTTCACCGGCCCGCACAATCCGATGGACATCACGCGCTCCATGGAGCAGCCGGTCCGGGGGCGGAGCTTCCCGCAGCCCAACCGGGCCTCGGATTTCGATCCCGCGACCCACAACGCCATCCGCCAGAACTACACCGCGATGGTGGAGAACATCGACCGCTGGCTGGGCGTGTATCTGGAGGAGATCCGCCGGCGCGGCGAACTGGAAAACACCTTGATCGTGTATTCGAGCGATCACGGCGAGATGCTGGGAGATCACAACCGCTGGGGCAAGAGCCTGCCCTACCAGCCTTCGATCGGCGTCCCGCTGGTGATCGCCGGGCCGGAGGTGGAATCCGCCATCCGCAGCCGCGCGCTCGTCAGCCTTATCGACCTGGCGGCGACCTTCCTCGAAGCGGCCGGCCTGCGCGTGCCGGTGGACATGGACAGCCGCTCGCTCCGCCCGCTGCTGGCCGGGAAAGCGAAGTCGCACCGCGGTCATCTCCTGTCGGCTCTGAATGAATGGAGCGCCGTGTGGGACGGACGCTACAAGCTGGTCAGCGGCTTCCGGCCGGCCGCGCGCGACAAAAAGGACGCCGCCGCGCCCTCCGAAACACTGCTGTTCGATCTCGACGCGGATCCGCTCGAGAACCACAACCTCGCCGCGCGCGAGGGCGCCCACGTGGAGCGCCTCTCGCGCTGGCTGCCCAAGCCCGCGGCTTGACTCGCGCGGCTGGCGCTCAAAAGTACAGTTTCAGGCCGAGCTGCATGCGCCGGGGCCCGTTCAACGTGCCCTGCACTTTGCCGAAGTTCGGATCCTGCACGTTGCGGCTGCCGGTGGCGAAGCGCGGCGTGTTGAAGGCGTTGAACATCTCCCAGCGGATGTCGGCGCGGATCGATTCCCGGATTGGGAACGTCTTGGCGATGGAAAGATTCGCCTCGTTCTGCCACGGGAAGCGGGCCTTGGGGTTGAAGCGGGTGCTATTGCCGGGCCGGTCCGTGGGCTGCGGCCCAAAGGACGCCGCCGGGGCGAAGAAGCGGTCGGCTCCCAGCCAGTCCGGGTTCTTGTGCGGCGCGATCCAGTTCTCGTAGCTGGTCACGCTGGCGCGGTTACCGGCGAAGATCGGGAAGGTGACGCTGTTATAAAGGTCCAGCGGGTAACCGCTCGAGAAGAAGTGGACGCCCGCCGCGCGCCAGCCGCCCAGCACCCAGTGCAGCGGCGTGCCGCTCAGCCAGCGCCTTCCCTTGCCGAAGGGAAGCTCGTAGATGTAGCTGAGCTTGAGGGTGTGAGTCTGATCGTACTGGCCGATCGATTTTTCGAGGCGGCGGTTGTAGTGGTCGATAGCCACATTGTCGCCGTCCTGCGAATCGGCGTCGGTCAGCAGCTTCGAGAGCACGTAAGAACCCTGAAGCGTGAGGCCGGCCGAGTAGGCCTTCTCCAGCTTCAACACCATGGCGTGATAGGTGGAGTGGCCGCTCTTGTCACCGTGCCCTTCGCGGGTCTGAATGGTGCGGTATTGCGGGAACGGGCGCAGCGCCTGCGCTACGCTCACCGGTGCGCAGGTCGTCGAGAAGTCGCAGTCGATGTTGGCGTACGGCCGCCGCAGACCGGCGTTGATGGCGGCGGCCGAGTTCATATTGCTGGTGAGGACCGCCGCGCCGTAGCGCTCTAAGACGCTGAAGGGGACCTGGTTCATGTTCTTCAAACCCGCCACCAGGTGCGCCCCCACCGTGGCGTTGTAGGCGGCTTCCGCGATCAGGTTGCCGGAAAGCTGGCGCTGGAGCGAGAGCGTCCACTGGTAGGTGGCCGGCAGCCGCACCGCGTCGCTGTCCCAGTAGGCGGTATTGTTGCCGTTCGAGAAGGATGGATCCACCACCGGCGGGCGCGTGTAGGGCGGCAGGCCC
>CAKZVG010000040.1 GCA_937921835.1 uncultured Bryobacteraceae bacterium
ACGGGCGAAGACGCGGCCGAGTTCCTCATCGCCGGAGCGTCGGCGGTGGAGGTAGGCACGGCCACGTTCTGGGACCCCGCCTCGCCGGCGCGCATCGCCCGCGAACTCGGCCGCTTTCTGGCCGCCCAGAAGATCGGCAGCGTCCGCGAACTCACGGGCACGCTGCGTTTCGGAGAACCCAAGGAATGAAACAGATCGTGACAACATCCGGCGCCCCGCGCGCCATCGGCCCCTATTCGCAGGCCGTGCGCTCGGGCGGCCTGCTGTTCGTGAGCGGCCAGATTCCGCTCGATCCCGAGTCCGGCCAGATGGTGGAAGGCGGCGCCGCCGAGCAGACCGTGCGCGTGCTGGAGAACCTGAAGGCGATCCTCGAAGCCGCTGGATCTTCGCTCGGCCGTACGCTGAAAACCACGGTGTACCTCAAGGACCTGGGCGACTTCGCCGCGATGAACGAGGTTTACGCGCGCTATTTCCCGGGCGAAGCTCCGGCGCGCGCCACGGTGGAGGTGGCGCGGCTGCCGCGCGAGGCGCGGGTGGAAATCGAGGCGGTCGCCGAAGTGGATTGAAGGCGGCCGCGGCTCAGTGCTCGGAATGCTGCGGCTGGGGAGGATTCAGCTTGATCTCGATGGTCTTCTCGTCTTCGTTGACGTCGTAGGTTTCGCCGAAGGTCTGATAGCCCTTAGCGATGACCTGAATCAGGATCTTGCCCTGCGGCACGGGCGGGATCTTGGCCACGCCGTCCTGGTTGGTTCGAAGTTCCCAATTGGTGCGAATCTTCTTGCCGAGTTTGGCGATCGACCGCCCTTCGACAAACCGCACCACGACGCTCGCGCGCTCGACCGGCTTGCCGCGCACGTTCTTCACTTCGATCCGAAGGTTGGTCATGCCCGGCTCGTCCGCGCGCAACCCCAAGGAAAGCGCGAAAACCGCGAACGCCGGCGCTAACAGGAGTCTCCGCATCATGCCTCCATTATCTCCCGGATCCGGCCGCCGGGCGGGCGCGCAGGCGGCCGGGGCGCGTCTGCCTGTGAGACAATGCGTCCTAAATGAAATACCGCCACCGGACCCTCGCTTTCCTGTTCCTTCTTTCAATCATCACGTACCTGGACCGGGTGTGCATCTCGGTCGCCGGTCCGCGCATGCAGGCGGACCTCGGCATCAGCCCGGAACGCTGGGGGTGGGTGGTGGGCGCGTTCACCCTCTCTTACGCGCTGTTTGAAATCCCCACCGGCTCGATGGGCGACCGCATCGGTCCGCGCCGGGTGCTCACGCGCATCGTGGTGTGGTGGTCGGCGTTCACCACCTTCACCGGGATGGTTTCCAACTACTACCTGCTTCTGCTCATCCGATTCCTGTTCGGCGCGGGAGAGGCGGGCGCTTACCCCAACAGCTCGTCGGCCATCTCGCGTTGGTTCCCGGTGGCGGAACGGGCCCGTGCGCACGGCGTGGTCTGGATGGCGAGCCGCATCGGCGGCGCCCTCTCGCCGGTGTTGGTGGTGCCCATTCAGATGGCGTTCGGGTGGCGCGTTTCGTTCTGGGTCTTCGGGGTGGTGGGAATCGTGTGGGCGGTCTGGTGGTACCGCTGGTATCGCGATCACCCTTCGGAGAAACCCGGAGTCACGCGCGCCGAACTCGAGGAGATCGGCACCGTCAAGCCCAAGCGGCACCACGGTCTGCCGTGGGGGATCGCGCTGCGCAAGGCGAACCTGTGGAAGATCATGCTGATGTACCACACTTACTGCTGGGGTTCATACTTCTATCTTTCCTGGCTGCACACTTATCTGCAAAAGGGCCGCGGACTCACGGAGAAAGAGATGGCGGTCTTTTCCACCTTGCCGTTCATTCTCGGCGCCTGCGCCAACCTGGTGGGAGGCGCGCTGAGCGACTGGCTGGTGAAGAAGCACGGCGTGAAATGGGGCCGCCGCACGGTGGGCGCCGCCGGACTCGCCCTGGCGGCCACCTTCCTGCTCGCCACCGCGCTGAGCGCGAGCAAGACCGCCGCCGTGGTCTTTCTCTCCCTTGGCTACGGTTCGATGGATTGCATGCTTCCGGTGGCCTGGGCGGTGTGCCTCGACATCGGCCGCCGCTACGCCGGCGCGGTCACCGGTTGCATGAACATGGCGGGGCAGTTCGGATCGTTTCTCTCTTCGGTCGCCTTCGGCTACATGGTGACTTACTTCAATAGTTACAACGCGCCGCTCATCCCGATGGCGGCCCTGACCTTCGTGAGCGCCCTGCTCTTCCTGAGTATCGATCCCACCGAGCCGCTGGCGCCCGAACCCGCCCCAGAGGCGGCGCCGGCCGGAGCCGCCCGTGTTTGAGATTCTCGAACACACCGCCGACATAGGACTGCTGGCGCGCGGCGCCACCCGGGCGGAGATGTTCGAGGGGGCCGCCGCCGCGCTGGTGTCGATCGTGGTGGAGACCGCCCGGATCGAGCCGCGCTCGGCCTATCCCGTCGCCGCCTCGGGCGAGGACGCCGAGGCGCTGCTGGTCAACTGGCTGAGCGAAGTGCTCTACTACCTCGACGCGCGCCGGGTCGTGCTGGGCCGTTTCCGCGTGGACCGTCTGGAGGAAGGCCTGGCCGCGG
>CAKZVG010000041.1 GCA_937921835.1 uncultured Bryobacteraceae bacterium
CCTCGCGGTAGAACTCCAGCCGGCCGCTCTTGGTGTACCAGGGAATCGAGTCTGTCACCTGGTCGTAGCCCACAGCCCTGGGAGTGGTGCGGCTGTTCATCAGCGCCGGGATGCCCTGCTTGGCTTTTGCCTCCAGGTCCGTGAAGCGATAACCCTTGGTGTTCGTCGAGTGGTCGAGAATCCGCTGGAGGTGAACGTCGGTGCGCGATTCGCGCACGAACTTCCAGTAATCGCGGAAACGCCGGTCGCCGGTGAGATCGGCCAGTTTCTCGCTGACCAGCGCCTCCACTTCGATATCGCCCAGGGTATTGAACGCCCGCTTCATGGGGGTGCGCGGGAACGGAACCAGGAACGGATTGGTGACCGACGCCGTCATGTCGGGATGCTTCAACTCGAACCAGGCGTCAACGCCGAAAACGATGTCGGCCCACTCGCAGGAGGCGCTCCACCACCACTCGTTGACCGCGATGAGTTCGATGCGCGGCAGCACGTTGACCACCGTGTTGAAGTGCCACTTCACGTTGCCCAGGATCGAATTCGCGTTGGCGAACCACATGGACTTCGTCGGCGCCGGAATGTGGGTGTTCCCGGTCAGCAGCTTATGGCCGACGCGGAGCGGGTGGTCCTCGTGGTTGTAGTAGTGCGCCGATTCCGGCTTCCAGTACTGCCGCACGCGGGCCGGCTTGGCGGGATCGAGTTCGATGTCGAAAGGGTTCTCGTTGATCCACTGCGGCGCGCCGTTGAAGAGCGCCACGCGGTAGTTGCCGGCGTAGGAACCGAGGTTGCCGCCGATCTTGCCGATGTTCCCCGTCAGAGCCGCCAGCAGCATCGTGTCGCGATCTTTGTTGTCGCTGTTGAAAAACTGGTTAGGCCCCATCCCCACCGCGAACAGCGTGGTGCCGGGCCGCCTGGCCAGGTGGCGCGCTAGCGATTCCACCGCTGCCGCCGGCGCCCAGGTGATCTCCTCGGTGGTTTTGGGATCGAAGTGCGCGGCATACTCGCGCACCAGGTCGAACACCGGCCGGCAGCGGACCTTCTTGCCGTCTTTCAGCGCGACCTCGACCGATCCTTCCAGCAGCGGATTTTGCACCCCGGAGTTCCTGCCCACCATATCGCGCGTAAGCGGCTTGGGGGCATTGGCGGAGCGGTCCCACCACAGGTAGTCGCCCCACTCGTTGCGCATCGCCTCGGAGACGATGGATCGCGAGTGCTGGATGGGAGGAGGTTCGCGCTCGCCCTTCGCCAGCACGGCGGTGTTCTTCAACCGCGCCGGTTCCCCGCCGAAGACGTCGCTTGCGCGCAGGTACTTGAGCGTATCCATGCGCACCAGCACCGGCAGGTCGGTCCACTGGTTGACGTACTGCGCATCGAAAAGCTCTTCGCGCAGAATGACGTTGGCAAGCCCGAGCGCGAGCGCCGGGGTCGTGCCCGGGCGGACCACCAGCACGTCGTCCGCCTTGCAGGCCGTGGCCGAGTACTCGCAGGCGATCACAACCACGCGCACGCCTTTGAGCCGCGCCTCGGTGAGCCAATGCGCATCGGGCATCTTGGTCGTGATCCAGTTCATGCCCCATACGACCAGGGTTTCGCAGTGCTCGGCGGCATGGAGGTCGAACTCCACCGTTTGCTGGCCGGAAACCATCGGGTGGCCGGGCGGCAGGTCGGTGTGCCAGGAGTAGTTGTCGAAGCCCTTGGCGCCCAGCGCCTGCTCGGGGCCGACCTTGCGGACATGCGCGTCGAGCAGCGCCATCGAATTCGCCAGGCGGTACAGTCCGAACACGCGCGTGATGCCGAGCAGCGGCATGCCGCCGCGGAACTTCATGGTGCGCACGCCCGCACCGCCGGCCTCCTCGATGCAGACCTCGTCGTAGTGCTGCGCCTTGAGCCGCCGTTTGCCTTCTTCGCCACTGTAAGTCTCGGCGATATTCTTGAGCGCGGCGGCCGCGATGCTGGCGGCTTCGTCGTGCGTCACGCGCAGCCACTCGTCGCGCCCGCGGTTGAAGTAGCGCTTCGGCGGAAGCCCGTCGCGCTCGCGCGGAAAACCGGCGTCGTGCCAATCCTTATACCCTTTGCGCACCAGACAGCCCGCCACGCGGCGGTCGCCGTAAAAGCGCCTCGTGAGCGCGAGCCCTTTCTGGCAGATGCGCGGATCCCAGCGGTGCGTGACGCGGTTGCCCAGCAGGTCCGTCGCCTGGCCGTATTTCATCGAGGGGCCGATGCGCACCACGACGCCGTTGCGGACATAGGCGTTCAGGATGCAGTTGTGGGTATCGTTGGGGGCGCAGGTGAAGGTGAAGACCGAATCGTACTTCCACAGGTCGCGGTAAACCCGTTCCCAGCCGCGGTCCGGATACGTGGCGAGCGGATTCTTGACCGCTTCGAGTCCCCATGCCTCGCCAACCGAGGCGGCCAGACCGCCGAAACCGGCCGCGCTCATCAGCGCGAGAAAATCGCGGCGATCGACGCCTTGACTCATGACTTGCCTCCCTCGAACGAACGAAGATACGCCACCACCGCCTCGATGTCGGCGCGGGTGAGCATCCGCCGCGCCGGCGATGGCTCCAGAAACGCCGCCATGGCGGTTCCCCGCCGGCCGCGGGCGATGGTTTCCACCAGGTACGTATCCGTGGCCGCCTCCAGCAGGACCTTGTTATTGAGAGCAGGACCCTCGCCGCCGCCGGCCCGCGGTCCGTGGCAGCCCGCGCAGACCGCCTCGAAGACGCGCTGGCCGTGAGAGGCGTCGCCCGCGACCCAACGCGCCGGTTTCGGGTCCGCTTCCGCCGCCACGCCGCCCAGCGCACGCAAGTACGCCACCAGCGGCTTGATCTCCTCCGGACGCAGTCCGTCCGGCTTCAGCCAGCCCGGCATGCGCCGCCCCGGACGGCCTTGCTCGACGGTCTTGATCAGCAGAGTGTCTGGCGCGACGGCGAGGAAATCGGGATTGGCGACCGAGGGGAACGAGACCAGGCCCGGCAGCCGCCGTCCGAGTCCGTCGCGCCCGTGGCAACCGGCGCAGAAGGCCCCGTAGAGCGTCGCCCCGTCGCCGGCGAATTCCCGCACTCCGAACTTCACCGCCCGAATCCGGTCCTTCGGCAGATACGCTTCCCGCAACTCGCGGCGCCGCAGCGAGAGCGTATAAAAAACAAGCTGCTCAATTTCCGTTTCGGCGAGCGGCACCGGAGGCATCTGCGATCCGGCCACCACCGAAACTGGCGAGCGGAAGTGCTCGGCCATCCAGTTGCGCATCTGTCTTCCGCCCGGCACGTTTTCGAAGCTCACCTGGCCGGGATCCTTGAATCCGGCCTGCGTCAGGTCCGGACCATCGTCGCCACCCACACCGCTTACCT
>CAKZVG010000042.1 GCA_937921835.1 uncultured Bryobacteraceae bacterium
CCCACCACCGCGATAATGGCCAACATCTTCCCGGAGATCCCTCCGGCGGCTGCGCCCGCTCCCGCCGCGGCGGCGGTTGCCAGGGCGTTGGTCTGCGAAATCACCGCCGAGGCGGTCTGACCCTGGAAACTCGCGTTGACACGGATCTCGTACTGTCCATCCACGCCGTTCGGCCGCAGGCCGCGAGCCACGGCGCGGCCGTTCTGATCGGTGGTGAACGTCGCGAAGGTGCTCCCGTCGGGGAAAGTGGCGCCCGGGCCCACCCGCGGCAGCGTAAAGGACACGATCGCGCCCGCGACGGGCTTGTTGTTCTGGTCCTCCACCTGCACGATCGGCTCGCGCGAGACGCGCTGCCGGATGTTGTTGATCGCGCCGTCGCCTTCGATAATAACGATGTTTAGTTTGAGCGGCGTCTGTTGAGCGGCGCCTAACGGAAGCAGTCCTGCCCACGCCAGGCCTGCCAGCCGGATCCATCTCATGGCTTTGTCCTCCTCCGGACGGACGGCTCACACATGGCATGCGGCCGAAACGCCCCAGCTAACTGTCATGCTACCTGAAACGGGTGTGTGCAAGGTAGATTTTCGCGGCGCGCGGGTGGAACCGCGTACGTGGGTCCTGATACTGCCGGCAGCCGCGCCGGGTGCGGGCCGCCGCCCGGGAATCAGAAGCCGCCGCGCGGCCGGTAGCCCGGGCGTGCGCGCACGCGATACTTCTTCGCCACGTCGGACGGGATCTCGACCGAGATCTTGCGGAAACCCTCGTTCGGGTTGGCGCGCGGGTAGTAGGTCACCGTATACATGTTTCCGAGGTCCTCGCGGATGTCCTCGAAGGCCTCCACCTGCTTCTGCCAGGTCTTGGCGAAGTACGCCTTGCCGCCGGTGCGGGTGGAGATGCGCCGGAAGACGCCGCTCGAGACCGGGTCCCGGCTGGCTTCGCTGGTCGAGATGACGTAAATCGGGATCCCTTCGTCTTCGGCCACCGCGCGCACGTCATCGGGCGCCACCATGCTGGCGTTGTCGGGGCCGTTGGAGAACACGATGATGACCTTGCGGCCGGGCACCTTGGCGGCGTCCCGCAGGGTGAGCAGCAAGGCGTTGTAGAGCGCCGCGTCGTCTCCTGCGACCGCCCGGCGCAGGCCCACGATGGCTTCGGCGCGCTCGCGCGTCAGCGAAGCCGCGCGGCTGAGATTGCGGCTGAAGGTGTAGACTGCCACCGAATCGGCGCGGTCCAAGCCGCGCACGAAGTCGGCGATGGCGTCCGAGGCGTAGACGAAGCCCCGGTACATGTAGTTGCTGGTGTCGAAGAGGATGAACACGTTGGTGCCGACGAAAGCGTCCGAGCCGACGTCGGCGGCTCCCGCCTGCGACGGCGCTTCGATCAGCGGCCGCACCGCGCCGCTTTCGAGCACCTGCACCGGCGGCCGGTTGCCCTCGGCGAAGGTCGAGATCCGCTGCACGATGCCGTCCTCGAGAATCCGGAAATCGCCCGGTTTGAGGCCGTTTACGTATTTGCCCTTGCTGTCGGTGACGGTGAAGCTGAGCACCACCATGTCCACCTTCACCCGGAAGGTGGGCCGCGGCCCCTCCTGCGCCCGCAATACAAAGAGACTGCCGCACAAGCCGGCGGCCGCGACGGCCATTCCAAGATCACGACCTAAGCTCATGTTTCCTCCTTGGGTCTCCGTCCTTCTCTCTACTCCCGCAGCGCCTGTGCCGCCGCCTGCTTCCTGTATTCGTCCTTTACTGCGTCGCCCACCTTGCGCAACGAGCGCAGCAGCGCCGGCCAATCCTCGAGGTGGGTGGCGAAGATCGACTCGACGGTTCTCTGAGTCCATTCCGGCACCAGCACGTTAAGCTGCGAGGGCCGCAACTGAATCTCGTCGGCCAGCGCGGCATAGTACAGTCCATTCGATTCCCAACTCTCCGCCATGATCCGGCTGGAGTAGCCCATCAGCGTAGGGAAGGTCCGCAGGTGGAGCAGCTCGGGGCGGTAGGAGTTGGCCAGCGTGGGCTTCGGTGTGCCGAACGCCCTCGAAATCCGCTCCGGGCTGACGCCGCCGGGATCGGCCGCCGCCAGCGCGCGAATGCCGGCCGCGAGCACATCGCCGGAGTCCTTGGCCGATTCCACCGAGCGCGCCGCAAGGGCGAACAACTCCGAGGGTGTCACATGCACCAGCGCTTCGTCCAGACGGCCGCTGGCCAGTAACTGGCCGACCCGGCGCACGCGCGCGGGGGGGGCCTGCGCGGCCAGCGCTTCGAGCACCGCGGCGCGCCGGTCCGCGTCCAGGACACCTTCGGCCAGCAACGATTGGCCGAGGCGCAGATGCAGCCCGACGAAATGCATCTGGGCCGGGGTGACATTCCACCAGCGCGGCACCTTGGCGCTGACGATCATTTGCGGCACCAGGTCACCCCAGATGAGCGCCTGCTCGCGCGTCGGAATCAGGAAATTCTGCTCGGCCTCGGCCAGTGCATAGGGCAGGCCGGCCAGGGAGCCGACCAGACGCCCGCCGCCGCTTGAGGGCCAGCCCGTGCCGAGCACCTCCGTGCTTCGCCAGGTCTGCGGAGACCCCTGCACGCCGAGGAAATCGTGGCTGCGCACGAACAGCGGGTTGGTGTAGAGAATCTGCGAGCCGGGCGGAGCATAGTGAATGTAGCAGAAACCGACCAGCGTGTCGCGCAGGATGGGCGCCAGCAGTCCGCGCAGCTCGCGCAGCTTTTCGGCGTCCGCGCCGGCGCGCTCGATTTCGCGCCGCAGGTTCAGCCTGCGCTGGTCTTCGATATGGCGCTCGGTATAATACCCGAAGGCCATGGCGTTCTTCTCGGCGCTGGAGAGCGAGGACCGCGGCAGTTCGATCTCGGCCACGCGCGCCGCCAGCCGGTTCAACAGGACCGCGTTCAGTTTGTCGCCGCGGCCGATGGCGTCGAGGTGGTCGGCCAGTTCGACGATGGTTTGAAGCGACACCAACCGCTGCGCCTCGAAGATGCGGATCATGTCCTGCACGACCTGGGTGTGCGTCTCCTGGTCCGAGGGCGAGGGCGCTCCGGCCAGCAGATCCAGGAAGCGGTCCTGCGCGGAGACGCCGGCGGGCGATCCGGCCGCCTTGAGCAGCAGTTTCACGCCGTCGTAGCCGGCGTCGAACAGATCGCGGTTGTTGCGCGCCTTGCCGAACGGGATCAGGAGCCCGGATAGAACGGCATCGGCTTCGGATTCCGCGATGGCTTCGTTGCGAGTAAAGATCTGCCATAGGGCGGCCAGCGCCTGCATGGTCCCGGCGACGTCGGCCCGCAGCCGCTGATCGCGGATCCTGCCGATACTTTCCGCGGTGTCCAGGAACAGCAGGATGGTTTTGTCCGACAGCGAGGGGACCTCGTTAAACAGGGAATACTGCGCCCCATAGTAGCGGTAGGATCTCGCCAGCCGGTCGACCGTGGCCGCCTCCAGCGGCGTCTTGCGCCGCCCGTCGATGTCCGACAAGGCCATGAAGATCTTGAGCGGTTCGTTCTCGACCGCTTTGCGGCACAGCGCAAACAGGGCTTCGAGAACGTCCTCCGGCTCTTTCCAGGACGTCGCCAGCCGCGTCAGCTTGCCATCGTACTTGCCGTGCGGGTGGTTGATGAAGAGGTTCTTCCAGACCTCGATGCCGCCCGGGATGTGCGGCCGCCCCTGCGGGTTCAAACGCAGGCGGGTGGTGAGCAGCAGCAGGTCGGTATTGGAGCGGAAGACCGGCCGCGCCGGACCGGGGCTGGTGATGCGGCCGCGCAGCGCGCTGTAGAAGGTCTTCATGCGCTCGGGTTCGGTGAGGTAGTCGCGCAGGCGGGGATCGGTGATCCGCGCCAGGGAGTCGAAGTAGCTGGCCAGCCAGCCGTCGTCGCGCGCGATGAGGCGCTCGAAAAACGCCGCCCCTTTTTCGGGAGTGGCGCCAACCAGTTCCTCCCATGCCTTCAGGGTGCGCGGGGCGCCGGGCACCACCGCCCGGCCGTCGACGATCTGGAACATCCCCCCGAAGAAGTCCAGCACGTGGGCGAAAGCTTTGATCCTCTGCACCGGAACCGCTTCGCGTAACTGGTTGGCGGTCTCCCGCTCCAGCTTCGACATGCCCAGATACAGGCGGCAGATGGAGG
>CAKZVG010000043.1 GCA_937921835.1 uncultured Bryobacteraceae bacterium
CGCCCATGGGCCTTAGCTCAGGTCGAACTTTTCCTGGTGCAGCAGCGGGTCGCCGGTGACGAGCACCGGCCGGCCCAGGATGCTTTCGATCTCTTCCAGGTACTGGTTCTTGTGGGACTTCAGCACCTTGGCCACTTCCGGATGGGCGCGCAGCACCACGTCCTTGGAATCCCGCACCGCCGCGGCGATCTTGCCCGCTTCCTGGATGATGTCGCCGATCACCGTCTCCACGCTCTTGACGTAGCCTGCCCCTTCGCAGTAGGGACAGGGAGCGCACAAGGTCCGCTCCAGGCTCTGCTTGACCCGCTTGCGGGTGATGGCCACCAGTCCAAAATCGTTGAACTGGAGGATCTTGTAGGGCGCGCGGTCGGCGCGCATGGCCTCTTCGAGCGCCTGCATCACTTTCTGCCGGTTCTTGCGCTCGTCCATGTCGATGAAGTCGATGACGATGATGCCGCCCAGGTCGCGCAGCCGGACCTGGCGCACAATTTCCTTCACCGCTTCCGTGTTGGTCTTGACGATGGTATCTTCCAGCCGGTTCGACTTGCCCACGAACTTGCCCGTGTTGACGTCGATGGCCACCAGCGCCTCGGTCTGATTGATGACGATGTAGCCGCCGGACTTCAGCCACACCTTGGGCCGCAGCGCCTTCTCCAGTTCGCTGCTGATGCCGAAGGCGTCGAAGATGGGCGCCGGGCGGGTGTACATCTTGACCCGGTTGACGAGCGCGGGCTGAAAGCGCTGCACGAAGCGCAGCACGCTCTCATAGACCTCCTCATTGTCCACCCAGATGGCCTTAAAGGATTCGCTCAACTGGTCGCGCAGGGTCCGCTGAACGATTTCCAGGTCGTGGTGGATCAGCGCCGGAGCGCGCTTCTTCTCCGCCTTCTGGCGCAGTTCCAGCCACAGGTTGAACAGGTAGGACATGTCGCGGGCGATCTCATCCTCGCTCTTGCCTTCGCCCGCCGTGCGAACGATAAAGCCGCCCGGGATGCCGGCCGAGTGCGCCAGCAGGATCCGCTTCAGGCGCATCCGCTCCTCGTCGGAGGGGATCTTGCGCGAGACACCCATGTGGTCCACCGTCGGCATGTAGACCACGTAGCGTCCGGGGAGCGCAATGTGGGAGGTGATGCGGGCGCCCTTCTGTCCGAGAGGCTCCTTGGCCACCTGCACCAGGATCTCCTGTCCCTCCTTCAACAACTCGGTGATCGAAGGCGTTCCCGGCCGCTCCGGGCGTGCGACTTCGCGGCTCTCCCGCTCGCGGAGATCCCGCCCTTCGGGCCGCGAATCCCGCACTTCCGCGCGCGGCTCCCGGCCCGCCGCGGGAGCCTCCGAGCGCGCTTCGGGCAGCCCGCCCCCGCGCATCTTGCGGCGCACGCGCCGGGACACGCGATGCGGGAACCGTCCGCCTTGTTCGCGCAGAGCCGCCGTCAGGCTCTGTGGCTGCCGCATCGGTTCGACGGTTTCCGCTTCCGGCTCCGCCGCCTCGGCCGCTTCGGTCTCCGGCTCGCTGATCTCGGCCGCCTCAGCGTCGCCGGCCGGCTCTCCGGCTTCCTCAAACGCGAGTTCGGCGTCCGGCTGAGGCGGTCCCGGTTCAGACACCGTGAGCGGCTCGTCGCCTTCTTCGGCCTCCCCCCCGGCCGGTTCCGCCTCGGCGGCGTCCACATCCTCCTCCGGCGCGGGGCTGCCGGCGCCGCTCAGGCGTTGCTCGACCGCCTCGGCGAGATCTTCGGCCAGCGCTTCGGCGTCCTCGCTTGAAAGCCCTGCCGGCGCCGGAGACTCCGCGGCGGAGCAGGGCGCGTCAAACTCCCACTCGTCTTCGGAACCCTCCGCGCTTCCGCTTTCCGGCAGGCCGCCAAGTTCCTCTTCCGGTCCCGGTTCCGCTTCCGCTTCCCCGGGCCCGGCAGCCGGCGAAGAGGGCCGCCGATACTTGGCCAGCGACTCGCCCGGCAAAACCGCAAACTCGTCGTCCTCGGCGGCCGGCGCCTCAACCGGCTCCGCGTCCCGGCTGGGCACTTCGGAAACATACTTCGACTCGGGGAAACCCCGCCCGCGGCTGCGGCGCCGCCGCGAACGCCTGCCCCGACGGTCGTCCTCGCTCCGTTCCGCCTGAGGCGGCGCTTCCAACTCGGGCAGCGTGCCCGGCGCCGCCGCCTGCAACGGCGTGGGCGGCTCGGCGCGCGCGGGCCGTTCCGGCCGGTCGCCGCGGGCCGGCCGGTCCTCGGCGCGGGCTCCCCGCTCTTCCCGCGGCGGACGGTCCCCGGCGGGAATCCGGTCGTATTCCTCCTCGATATCCTCGAAGAAGTCCGACACATACAGGAAGGTGTCGCGCTCCAAACCAAGGTCCACAAAGGCCGACTGCATGCCGGGAAGGACCCGCGTCACACGGCCCTTGTGGATACTGCCGGCCAGCGAGTATTCATTCGCCCGCTGGAAGTAAACCTCTACCACCTGGTCGTCCTCGAGTACGGCGACCTTCGTTTCATGGCGGTTCGATGAAACCACCAACTCTCTTGACATGATGATTCTCCGTTCGCAGAGAGGACTGGATGGGGATCCGGAGCCGGACTGTAAGGAAGGGATCTGGGGCGGCTTCCGGGGGCCCGGGTAGACCTGCCCCCGCTATTGCGCAAGCCGGGAAGACGGCGGAGCGTGACCTCGAAAACACCGCCTCCCGCACCAAGGCCGCCAGCCCCGAAAGCCGGAACCACCGGCGCGGCACCTCACCCGCGGTGGGCGGCGGCGCCTGACCGGACAGCCTCGACGGCCCTCAAAAGCCCGTTAAACGGAACCCGTTTCCTACAGCCCGGCCGCGGACCCGCATCGGGCCGCTTCCGCGACTTTCAATTCACAAACCGCCGGAGCCGGACGTTATTCACCAGCCCCAGCATCATAAACATCGACAGGGTGTTCGAACCGCCCGCGCTCATCAGCGGCAGCGGAATGCCCGTCACGGGCATCCTGCCCACCACCATGCCGGCATTCACCAGGACATGGAACAGCAGCACAGCCGCCACCCCCATGCAAATGAACATTCCCGCCCGGTCGGGGGCGGCCTGGGCGTTCTGCACGATCTGCATCAGCAGCAGAAAATACAGTCCCAGCACCACCACCACTCCGACAAAGCCATGCTCCTCGGCAAAGGCCGAGAAGATAAAATCCGTATGGGGAACGGGGAGGAAGCGCAACTGCGTCTGGTAGCCGCGCGTGACTCCCTTACCCCAAATCCCTCCCGAACCGACCGCGATCTGGGATTGAATCACCTGGTAGCCCGAGCCCCGGGGATCGCGATTCGGATCGACGAAACTGATCAGGCGCTCCTTCTGGTAGTCCTTCAACACGAAATGCCAGGCCAGCGGGACCACCAGCACGCAGAGCACCACGATCGCCACGATGTACTGCCACCGGAGACCGGCCAGGAATACGCCAACGGCCAGTGCCGGAACATAAGTCAAGGAGGTTCCCAAGTCCGGCTGCTTCATCACCAGCAACATCGGGAATCCCACCAGCCCGCCCAGGATCAAGAGATCGCGGGCTTCCACCCGCTCGCTCCTCAACTCCGTCAGATAGCGGGCTACAAGCAATATTATCACCAGCTTGACAAACTCCGACACCTGAAAGTGAAATCCGCCCGGCAGCGGAATCCAGCGGCGGGAGCCAAACACCATCACCCCGAAAATGTAAACCGCGATCAAACCCGCAATCGACAACCCATAGAGCACTGGAACCTGCGAGAGCGCCGCGTGGTAGTCGATCTTGGTGGTCAGCCAAAGAACGAGGAACCCCGCCCCTACATAGATGATCTGTTTCCACCAGGCGTCGCGCCAGACCGTGTCGCGCGTGGCGCTGTAGACTTGCAGCACGCCCAGCGAACAAAGCGCCAGGGTAATGGTGAGCAGCGGCCAGTCTAAATCCCGCAAGGTCCGATAGGAAGCCATGGTTTAGGGTTCCCTCGGCAGGGCGCCGGTGGCGGAGGAGGCATCCCGCAGGACGGCAGGAGGGGCGGGGGGGGCAAGGTCCGCCGCCGGCTTGGGAAGCAGGACCGGTGGCCGAGCCAGAACCGGGGGAGGCTGTGCGTTGCGCGCCTTCTTATCGAAGTACGCCTTGATGACATCGCGCACCACCGGCGCGGCGGCATAACCGTGCTCGCCACCTTCCCAGTACGCCACCACAACGATCTCCGGCGACTGCTTGGGAGCGAAACCAATGAACCAGGCGTTGTCCTTGAGGTGGCTGCGGCCCTTGGCCGCTTCGAGCGAAGCCACCTGGGCGGTGCCGGTCTTGCCGCAGACGTCGTAGCCGGCCAGGCGCGCCCGCCCGCCCGTTCCCCCGCCCTCATTGACCACGCCCCACCTCCCGTAGACCACCTTGTTCACGTTGTCGAGATTCAGCTCGGCCCGCCGCGCCCGCTCCGGATCGCGCCGCTCCCGGACCAGGT
>CAKZVG010000044.1 GCA_937921835.1 uncultured Bryobacteraceae bacterium
TGCCACTTACCCTCGCGAGCATCGAGCAGGGCGATTTGAAGGTACGGACTAACGAACTTGGCGTCCGCTTCGAGCGCCTTGGCGTAGGCCTCGCGTGCCTGCTCGGGCTGTTTCTGCTGTTCCCGCAGGAGTCCCAACTGATGCCAGGCGGCGGCGTACTTGGGATAAATCTGCACCGCCTTTTCGAGTTCCTTCTGCGCCCGGTCCCATTTCTGTTTGCGGAACTCGTCCCGGCCCTTTTCGAACGCCTTCTGCGCGTCCCTGGGCGCCAGCGCCGAGGTGGCGCTGATGGTGAGACCTTCCACGTTACCAAGCCGCCGGAGGATGATCGTGCCGACTTCCGGATTGTCCATCACTCGCCGTCCGGCCAGGTTCACGACCTCCGAGCGGTATCCCGGCAGCGCCGCGCGCAGCTCGCAACCCATCAGTTCACGTTCGGAGATGCCGCCGCGCGCGCTCCCGAAGCCGCCGGTGCGGGGATTCGATCCGAACTGCCCCGTGTCGGCCGAGGAACTCACGCTGGCGTCCGGCATGACGCTCATGTTCTGGCCGAGCTGAAAACTGAAGCGGCCCTTCGAGTCCGTGTAGGCCTCCGGCCGCGCGATGCCGTTGCAAACGCGCTCGATTACCACCGAATCCGGCGGGGGCGTGCCGTCCTCGAGGACAACCTTTCCGGACAGGAAAATCGGCCGCTGCATTTCCTGCGGGAAGGGGCTGCGCTCTGTCGGGTCCTGGGTCGGGAAGCGCTGCTGCGGCTGCTGCGGCTCGCGCTGCCCTGGGCCCGGCATCGGGCTGGGAACGGAGGGGGTGCTGGGAGCCGACGGCTGCCCTCCGCCGGGAGGGGCTTGCTGCGGCGGCGGCGCCTGCTGGCCGCCTTCTTGCGCCTGCGCCAGGAACGGGGACACGGCGAGCAGGGCCGCGGTTCCCAAAACCGAGAAACGTACTGCTTGAAAACTCATTTGGAACGCCCTCGATGTCGCTGGACATATTATTGCACAGCTTGGGAAGATTCCATGTTCTGCGGCGCCGCGGCGGGCCGGATCCCCGCCCGGCGCGGGGGATTCCCCGCGCCCCCCTGCCTGAATGCCGCGCGCGGTCCGCTCAGAGGTGCTTGTCGAACCAATCGGCCATGCGGCGCTTCATGTCGCTGTTGTAGACGTGGCCGGTTTCCGGATACACGATGCTCTCGAAAGCGCCGGGCTTGGCGTACAGCCGGTAGAAACGCGCCAGGATCTCTTCCAGCTTCTTGATCCCCTCGGGAGGCGATCCCGCGTCGCGGTCGCCGGTGAGCGCCAGCAAGGGTCGCGGAGCGACCAGCGCCAGGATGCCCTCGCTGTCGAAATGCTTGAGGATGCCCGGCACGAAGTAGTAGATGCCGTGCGCGCGGAGGGCGCGGATGGCGATGAGGTCCTCGTAACGCGTGAAGCAGGCCACGCCCACCACGGCCTGAATGCGGTCGTCGATGGCCGCCAGCCACCAGGCGCGGGTGCTCCCCATGCTCATGCCTTGGGCGCCGATGCGCGCCGGGTCCACCTCGGGCCGCGAGACCAGGTAGTCAAGCGCGATCTGCTCGTCGCGCAGCATCATGCCCCAGAGCGTCCGGCCCAGCCAGAGGTTGAGCTTGAACAGCGACAATTCCTGGTCCGGGCCGCGGGCCATCACTTCCAGATCGCCCGCCGGCCCTTTCCCCTTCCGCTCGCCGTTGAAGTAGTTGTCGATGCCGAGCACCACGTAGCCGCGCCGGGCGAGCAGTCCGGCCACGTCCTGGGAGGAGGGTTGGAAGCCGAACATGTTCTCCTTGCTGCTAGAGTGGCCGTGCAGGGTGAGAACGGCGGGCAGGCGGCCCTGGCGCCCGCCGGGAATCGCGATGTAGCCCGGCACCTCAGAATCCACCCCGTTGTCGAAAACGAACTTCTCGACGCGGTAGCCGTCTTGCTGGATGGTCTGAACCACCCGCACCGCCGATGGCGATGGGCGGGGCGGCATCGCGCCCAGGGAATCGAGCACGACGCTCTTCACCTGGCGGCGCGCGGCCCGCCACTCCTCGAGGGTGGTGGGGATTTTCAACCGCCCGATGGGCAGGTTCCGGTAGGCGGGCGGCACGCCCTCCCAGGGCTGTTGCAGCGGAGGGGGCGGCGCCTGGGCATCGACGGCCGCCACAGAAAACAGCATGAGCGCCGCACAGCGCATGACCGGCCTCCTTACTCCTCGGGCGGCGGCTCCTCGCCGAGATCCGCCGCGGCGTTCTCGAACTTGGTGAAAGCGTGCAGGAACACCAGCCGGACGGTGCCGGTGGGACCGTTCCGCTGTTTCGAAATGATGAGTTCGGCCACGCCACGCAGGTCGGCGCGGTCCGGCTTGTAGACTTCCTCGCGGAAAATGAAGGCCACCAGGTCGGCGTCCTGCTCGATGGAGCCGGACTCGCGCAGGTCGCTTAACTGCGGACGGTGATCGCCCTGGCGCGTCTCCGGAGCGCGGCTGAGCTGCGACAGCGCGAGGATCGGAACCTCGAGTTCCTTGGACATCAACTTCAACCCGCGCGACAGGGCGCTCACTTCCTGAACGCGGTTCTCCACCCGCCCGCGCGTGCTCATGAGCTGGAGGTAGTCGACGATCACGAGTCCCAGCCCCTGGCGCTCGGCCTTCAGCCGCCGCAGCTTGGCGTGCATGTCCATGAGGTTGACGCCCGCGCTGTCGTCGATGTACAGCGGGGCGGCGGTGAACTCGCGCGCCGCCGCCGCCAGCCTCCGCCGCTCCTCCTGGTTCAGGTAACCGGCGCGGAACTTCTGGCTGTCCACCCGCGCGCTGGCGCACAACATGCGCGTCAGCAGCGATTCCTTGGACATCTCCAGCGAGAACACGGCCACGGTCTGGCCAAGCCGGAGCGCGGCGTGCGCCGCGATGTTCAGCGCCAGCGCCGTCTTGCCCATGGCCGGACGCGCGGCGATGACGATCAGTTCGCCGCCATGCAGCCCACCGGTCTTCTCGTCGAATTTCACGAAGCCG
>CAKZVG010000045.1 GCA_937921835.1 uncultured Bryobacteraceae bacterium
GCAGCGTCCGTTTCCGCGCGATCCGCTCCACCTGCACCGGCGTGTCGACGGGCACCGGCGCGGCGCGGCATTGCCGGTCGATGTACGCCGCGGCGATCTCCGCCGCTTCGCGCGTGACACCCCAGCCGCGCCGCAGCGCGCGCCGGCAGGCTGCCTCGCCACCCTCGCGCCAGGCTTGGCGCAGCGCCCGGCGCAGCCGCAGTTCTTCCCCGGCCAGCCGTGCCGAAAGCGACATCCTCCCGCCCATCCAGCGCGGCGTCTTCACCTGCTCGCCCGTGGCGGGCTCCACCGTCGCGCGGTCGCGATGAAGCGTCCGCAGCTTCACGCAGCGGCCGCCGATGATGAAGGCCTCGCCGGGCTGAAGCTCGGCCAGGAAGCCCTCCTCCACTTCGCCCAGGCAGCGGTTGCCGCGCGTCAGGATCTTCACCTGAAAGTCGTCGCTGATGGTGCCGACGTTCAGGTAGTAATCGCGCGCCACGCGCCGCGAGGCCACGCGGAAACGGCCCCCGCCAAGTTCGATCTTGCCGTACTTTCCGTACGGCCCGAGCACCTTGCCGCCGCCCGCCAGGTACTCGATGACGGCGTCGAAGTCGGCCCGCGAAAGCTCCGAGTAGGGACCAGCGCGGCGCACCAGTGCGTAGGCCTCCTCCAACTCCCAGGCGCGTTCGATGCTCATCCCCAGAAGCGCCTGCGCCAGCACGTCGAGCGGCGCTCGCGGGATGCGCAACTCGTCCAGCCGCCCCGCCTCCGCCGCCTCGCGCAGCGCGATGCATTCGAGCAGGTCCGGCAGACTCAGCACCGCCAGGTACCCGTGCGCCACGCCGCCGGCGCGGCGCCCGCTGCGCCCCAACCGCTGCACCGCGCGGCTCACGCCTCGCGGCGCACCGATCAGCAGCACCTGGTCCACGCCCGCGTAGTCCACGCCCAACTCCAGGCTGGTGGAACAGACCACCGCCTTCAAACCACCCGCGCCGAGCGCGTCCTCGATGCGGAGGCGGCTGTCGCGGCCGATCGAGGCGTGATGGACCGCGATGCGCTCTTCCTCTTCGGGCAGCAACACCTTGAGCGCCAGGCCCAGCCGCTCGGCCGAGGAACGCGTGGCTGTGAAAGCCAGCGTGCATCCCGCGCGCCGCACCAGTTCGGCGGCCGCGAAGGCGGCGCGGTAGGGATTGTACCCGGCCGGCGGAAGCGGCTGATCCGCGGGCGGCAGCGCGAGATCGAGCTTGTGCATGCGGCGGAGGTCCACGCTCGCCACCGCGCACGGGCGCGCGCCGCACAGCAACCGGGCCGCGGCCTCCGGAGGTTGCGCGGTGGCCGAAAGGCCGATGCGCTGGAGCGGTTCCCCGCCGGCCGCTTCCAGGCGCTCGAGAGCCAGCGCCAGCAGCGATCCGCGCTTCGACTCGGCGAAGGCGTGAATCTCGTCCACCACCGCCACCCGCGCCGCGAAACCGCCGCGCCAGCCCGCCTGCGAAAGCAGTGAACTCAGGCTTTCGGGAGTGGTGAGCAGCAGGTGCGGGCGGCGCCGCTGCTGCCGCCCCCGCTCCGCCGCGAGCGTGTCCCCGGTGCGGACTTCCATGCGAACGCGCCGATCCCCGGGCAGGCGCGCGTTGACCGCTTCGAGCGGCGCCGTAAGGTTGCGGTGGATGTCGCGGTCCAGCGCCCGCAGCGGGGAAACGTAGACTGCGCGCACCTGGTTCGGCAGTCCCGTCTCGTGGGCCTCGCGCGCCAGCGACGACAGTACGGAAAGAAACGCCGCCAGCGTCTTTCCGCTGCCCGTGGGGGCCAGCAGCAGCGTGTTGCGGCCCGTCAGCGTGTGCGGCAGGGCCGCGCGCTGAATGTCCGAGGGCGCGGCGAAGCGCTCCTCGAACCATTTCGCCAGGTCCGGATGAATCCGCTCACTCGAGCGAGGCTTCATACAGCTCTTTCAGGCGCTCGATGGTGGCGCACTCTTCGGGGCGCTTGTCCCGCCGCCAGCACACGATGCGCGGCGAGCGCAGCGCGTAGCCCCCTTTGTGCCGCGGACTTTTCCGAACTCCGTCGAAGGCGACTTCGAGCACGATCTCGGGCCGCACCAGAAAGACGCCTCCGAAGCGGCCGCTGGTTGCGGCGCGCAGCCGGCGGTTCAGCTCGCGGACCTCTTCGGTTGGAAGTCCCGAAGCGGTCTGGCCGGCATTGACGTAGCCCTCGCCCGCGCGCACGCCGAACGTGTAATCGGCAAGCATGGCGGCGCGCGGCCCGGTTCCCTTCCGGGCGGCGGTAACGACCACGTCGAGCGTGGCGTGGGCTCGCTCCAGCTTCAGCCACGCCCCGCCGCGCCGTCCCGCTTCGTACAGGCTGCCGCGCCGCTTCAATAGCAGACCCTCGTTGCCGCGCGCGCAGGCGGCGGCGAACAGCCGCTCCGCTTCCCCGGCGGATGAGATCGCGTGCCGCGGCGAGAACTCGACGGGCAGTTCCTCGAGAAGCCGCCGCCGTTGCTCAAACGGCGTCTCCAGCAGCAGCCCGTCCCGGTAGAGCAAGTCATAGGCGATATACGCAACCGGAGCTTGCGCCGGCGGCGCGACCTTCTTGCGCTCCAGGCGCTGCTGAAGCGCGTTGCAGGGCAGAATCCGGCCATCCCGGATGGCGGCGAGGTGGCCGTCGAGGATCACGGCGCCAGTGAGTTTCCCCATCGCCCGCGCGACTTCGGGAAACGCCGCGGTCACGTCCTCCAGACCCCGGGTGTAGATGCCCACCCTGCCGTTCTCCACGTGGATCTGCGCGCGCAGGCCGCGGAATTTGTCTTCGGCCCACCAGCCGTCGGGGCCGTCCAGCTCCGCGAGCGAGCCGAGCGGCCTGGCGAGCATGAACTCAAGCGGATGAAACAGCCGCGCTTCAAGCGCCTGCAACCCCCCGCGGCGGCAGGCGAGCGCGACCCGCGGCAGGTCGCCGGCGCGGTTGTTGGCCCGGCGCACTTCGGCCGCCCGGAGGCCCTCCGAGGCGGCCAGCGCGTCCTCGATTCTGTGCCGTTCGAGGCCGGCGCGCAGGCTGCCCGCGAGGCACCTGAGGAAGTACTTGACGGCCAACGGGCGGTGGCGCTCAAAGACCTCCCGCAGCAGCTCAATCCTGTCCGCGCTGGAGCGCGCGCGCGCAAGCTCGGCCCGGACCTCCCCGGCGCGGGCGAGCGGGAAGGGTTCGGCGCCCGGGCGCCCGCCGAGCAGCAGGGCGATGGTCTCGCCCGTCTCTCCGACGACGCGGCGGCAGACGCGGAAGGTTTCGAGGTCCCAGCCCGTGGCAGCCATGGCGGCGGCGCGCAGCGTGGCGTGGCCGATCGGGAGGCGGCTCTTGCCGGAGAGGAAGTCCGCGGCGCGCGCCAGGTCGTCGTCGCCCAGTTCCCCAAACCAGGCCGCCAGCAGGGCGGTCTTCTTGCGGCGCGAGGCATGGCTGGCGGCACGTTCGCAGGTTTCCGCCAGGCGATCCACGTCAGGCTTCCTCCGGCGCGCGGGCGTCGATGCCGCGTTGCGCGAGAATGCGCGCGAAGGGTCGCGTGTAGCCGTGTACCACGTCGATTTCGCGCGCGCCCGAAGCTTCCACCAGTTCGAGCAGCTCATCGAAGCCGGCGTGATCCGAGTACGGGATCAGCTCCCCGGCGCGCGCCCGCGCCCGGGCGTTGTCAAGCGCCGCCCAGCCCGAGACATAGGCGGCGCGGACGCGTTCCCCCAGCGCTTCCAGGCGCGGGCTGAAGCCGTGCGGCACGACCAGGGCCTTGCCGGCGGGATGGCGGCTTTCATAAGGCGTCCAGCCGTCGCAGCAGTAGCCGCGCGCGGAATAGAACGGCAGGTAGCGCGCGATGGCGCCGTGCACCGCGGCCGGAATTCCAGCCTCCCGGAGCACGTGGACGATCTCCTGCCCGCGTCCGAGCGCATAGCCGGTAAAGGCGGGCGTGACGCCATCGGCAAGGCACTCGCGGGCGAAGCCGACGATGCGTTCGCGCGCCGCCTCGCGGGAAAGGAAGCGGAAAACGGGCAGGCCGAAAGTGGATTCGATAATCAGGCGGTTGCAGGGAACCACTTCGGCCAGCTCGCCGCACAGTGGTGCGCGCAGCTTGATGTCGCCCGTGTAGACCAGCCGCTCGTCGCCCCATTCCACCAGCAACTGCGCCGCGCCTACAATGTGGCCGGCGGGGTAGACGGTGAGGCGCGCGCCGCGAAACTCCAGTGGCGCGCCGCACTCGAGAGCGCGCAGCTTCGGGCGCGGGCCTTCATCCCGTGCGCGCCGCATCTCGTACAGACGCAGCGTGTCTTCGGTGGCGAGCGCCTCGCCATGCAGCGCGCCGGCGTGGTCGCTGTGCGCGTGCGACAGCCAAGCCACGGCGCGGCTCTCGCGCGGGTCGAGCCAGAGACCGATGTCCGCCAGCAAGATGCCGTCCGGATGAAACTCGACGCGCATCAAACCGCCTTCAGCGCGGCCCCCATCCCCCGCCGAGCGGAACGCCGTCATCCGGGGGGAACGGCGCCGGCGGGCGGCTGGTCTGCGGGAAGGCGAAGTCGAGGCGGGCAGATGGCTGCGGATTCGCGCCACGCCTTACGAACAGGTGAGACGCCGCGTCCGGGCGCCGGAAGAATCCCGGCCGGCGGCGCCGCGGTGTCTCAGGCGGCGGCTTGGGGAAAGAACCCGCGGGCCCCGAGGGCTGAGTGGGGAGCGTTACAGACATGCCGGTGAAAAATCATGATAACCTATCGTAGCGGCAATGGACGGACAGTTCCGCTTGCGAGCCGCGCTGTCCGGTTCCGGATGCCGGTTTCGTCGGCTATGGCCTCCCTTGACAGCGTGATCCCCGTGTTCAACGAACCGGACGGGGTACGGGAGTTCCACACTTCCCTGGATCGCCCGGCAAGCGGCCTCGCCGTGGCCAGGATCCGTTTCATCCATGTCAACGGCGGGTCCACGGGCGGAACCCAGGCGGCGTCAGCCGTCGGGCTGGATGCCTGCGGCGGTTCCGGCGGGGTGGCGATGAGGGACGGCGGCGGCCAGCATCCACCTTCGCCGCCGCCGGGAATTGTCCGGCCGCACGCGGAAGGATACGGCGCCGTTAAGACCCGGCGGCGCGGCGGCCGGGCTGCGGTCGAGCATTTCACCTCCCCGACGTTTCATTGGCTCATCCGCCGGCCGGGCGGCTTCGACTTCCGGGCGGGAACCGCCCGTTTCCGGCCGGCGGGCGCGTCGAAGCACAAGCCGCGAAAGATGCCGTTGCAAATCGGCCCGGCGTTTCTGGTGCTGGCGGCGGCCGCGGTCATGATCCTGCTGGGCTGCGTCGGGATCTATGTGGGCATGATTTTCCAGGAGGTGAAGCGGCGGCCGGTGTATGTGGTGCGCTCTACCT
>CAKZVG010000046.1 GCA_937921835.1 uncultured Bryobacteraceae bacterium
CGAGCAGCGCGAGATCTGGGGCCCATTGCTGGAGGGTGACCGCCCGTTGATCCTCAGCCTGGGTGCGCCGCTGTTTGTCAAGACTCCGGCGGGTTTTTTCCGTAGTCCGAAGGTGAACCGTTGGGAGGAAGTCCCCGCGGCGCTCGAATTCGGCTGGCTGAAGCGGGATCTGGCGGAGGGCGCCGCGGCGCCGGTCAACATCTATACCGGCATGGGTGACGCGCTGGGCGCGATTCAGATCACCAGACTGTTGAGCGCCGCCGGACGGGACCTGATCGCCAAACGCAGCACGGCGGTGAGTTGGGAGGACCTCACCAATCACAACGTCGTGTTTTTGGGGCCGCCCAAGTACACCCTTCAGCTCAACGAGATCCCGGTGCGCATGGAACTGGTGATGGATGGCAACACCATTCGCAACCTGGCGCCTCGCCCGGGCGAACCCGCCCTGCTCCAGGGAAGCTGGCCCGACAAATCGCAATATGTCACCGAGGACTACGCGCTGATTTCGCGCGTGCCGGGACTGCACGGGCGCGGCGAATACCTGATACTTTCGGCGAGTTCCACGGAAGGCACAGCCGCGGCGGCCAGCTTCGTGAGCGATGCCAACTTCGCGCGCCAGCTTGCCGGGCGGCTGCGCGGCGCTTCCGGGCGCTTGCCGCGTCATTTTCAGGCGGTGATTCACGCCCGTTTCCGGGCCATGGTTCCGGTGGAGATCACCTACCGTTTCCATCACGAACTGGGCGCGCAGCCCCCGGCGCCTTCGGCGTCCTCTTCCATGAAGCGGTAGGCGATCATGTGGCAGATGATCAGGTGCAGGTCCTCGATGCGCCCCATGTGTGGTTCGCGGGCCTGAAGATTCAGCCCGGCCAGCGGGCCGAGTTTGCCGCCGTCGCGGCCGGTGAGGGCGATCGTCTTGCAGCCGATCGAGTTGGCGTACTCCAGCGCGCGCAGCACGTTGGGCGAGTTGCCGGAGCCGCTGATGGCCATCACGACATCGCCCGGCCGGGCGAAGTTCCTGAGCTGTTCGGCGAAGACGCACTCATAGGACACGTCGTTGGAGTAGGCCGTGAGCGTGGCCAGATTGTCGGTCAACGCCAGCAGGCGGAACCGCTTGCCGCGTCCGTAGCTGGCCCCCTTGACCATATCGCAGGCGAAATGGGAGGCGGTGGAAGCGCTGCCGCCGTTGCCGCAGACGAAGATCTGCCTTCCCTCCTCGCGCGCCGCGCGCAGCCACTCGATGGCCTGCTCCACACGCTCCAGGTCCAGCGTTTCGATGGCCTTCAACAGGTTCGACTTATAGGCCGCCGCGTGACTCATCACCTTCCATCTTACTTACTTCGCCAGCGCCAGCGCGCCCCACAATACGCTGTCGCCGCCCAGCGCCGCCGGCCGCACGTCGACGCGGGCGCGCGACCAGGCCGTGATTTGCCGGCCGAGTTCCGCCCGTAGGGGCGCAAACAGCCGTTCGCCCGCCTTGGCGATGCCGCCGCCGATCACCACCCGCGCCGGATTCAGGAGCATGATCGCCGACTTGATTCCCAGGGCCAGATCCACCACGTAGCGCGCGGCGAAGTCCGGGTCCTCAAACAGTTCCTTCGCGCTCCGGCCCCGGTCCCGCTCCAGCCACAGACCGCAGCACATGCGCTCCAGGCAGCCACGCGCGCCGCACAGGCACTCGGGACCGTCCGGGCGCACGGTGAGGTGGCCGATCTCGCCGGCATAGGAATCGGCGCCGCGGAAGACGGCGTCTCCTTCGAGCACGATCCCGCCGCCCACGCCCGTCGAGAGCGTGACGTAAAGCAGCGGGCGGCAGCCCACGCCGGCCCCGTGGCAGGCCTCTCCCAGCGCACCCAGGTTGGCGTCGTTGTCCATGAGGGCGGGGACGCCGAAGGCCCGGCCGACGTGCGCGGCCAACTCGAAATCCTGCCAGCCGCCGACGTGCGTGGAGAGTGCGATCCTCTGGCGCGCGAAGTCGACCGGTCCGCCGAATCCGATACCGCAGCGGGAGAAACCGGGATCGGCGAGCCATGGGCGGGCGATCTCTTCGATCCGGGCCAGCATCCAGTCACGGCCGCCCGCGCGGTCGGTGGCGGCCTCCTCGCGCCGCGCCATTTTCCCGCCGGCGAACACGGCCATGCGGAACCGGGTCCCGCCGATGTCGATGGCCAGGGTGTTCATCGCGCCGCGGCCTCCATCAGTTCGGCTGGGGACGCGGTGCCGGTGCCCCGCTTCATGATGGTGATCGAAGCGACCAGGTTGCCGAAGCGGGCCGCTTCCTCCGGGCCGGCGCCGGCCGCGAGCGCCAACGCGGCGCCGGCCGAGAAGCTGTCTCCGGCGCCGCAGATGTCGACCGGATTCTCCACCGGGCGCGCCGCCACCCAGCGCTCGCCCGCGTCATCGATGAGCGCCACGCCCGCGGCGCCGTGCGTGACCATCAGCAGGCGCGCCTGGACGCGCTCGCGCAGCAGGCGGTAGTTCACTTCGCCCAAGACGCGGCGGCTGGCGGCTTCGGC
>CAKZVG010000047.1 GCA_937921835.1 uncultured Bryobacteraceae bacterium
AGGGTGGGGGCCCGACTCGGTCCGCTCCCCCCTGGAGCCCGTCCCCCTTTCCGCCCTGGAGGAAACGAGATGAAGTGGCAAGGCGTCATCCCCGCGATCATGACCCCGTTCCGCGAAGACCTGACGGTGGATGGCGAAGTCGAGGGCGCCCTGGAACTCCAGGAGCACCGTCTTACCGTGGGACCCAACGGCAAGGTCAACGCCAACGTCAAGGCCAGGGAAGTGGTCGTTCTGGGAACGATTCACGGAAACGTCGAAGTCGGCGACCGCATCGACCTGCGCAAAGACGCCAAGCTGGTCGGAGACATCAAGACGGTGCGGATCGTGATCGAGGACGGCGCCTATTTCAAGGGCAGCATCGATATCGTCAAGCCCGAAGTCGCCAAGGCGCCTCCGCCCAGGCCCCAGCCGGCTCCGGTGGCGGCGGTGGCGCAGGCGGGGAACGCGCCGGAAGGCAAGAAGTAGCCGTTCGCCCGGCCTCGCCGCCGGGGCCGCGATACCCGGGCAAGTCCAGGCGGGGGGCGCGGAGGTCAGGGAGGTTGTTGAAGGACCGTCTGAAGTCCATTCTGTTTCGCGATGCGGCGCCGCGGGAGCGCCGCCGGGACGGGCTGCCCGGTGTTCCGCTTCCCGGCGGGAGCCGTTCTTCCGCCGCGCCGGTGGTGGTGCGCAACAGCCCCGGTCTGGAGCAGTTCCTCCAATCCCTGCGCGGACGCGAGGGACTCTCGGTTCTCGACTTCGGCGGCGCCAACCAGGCCAACATCAGTTTCCTCACCGGTCTCGGCCACCGCATCTGCTCGGAAGATTTTCTGCGCGCCCTTGATGCCGTGTTCGGACCCGACCCGGCGGCTCACTCCGACCCGCGGCGGATGCAGGAGTTCTTCCGCGAGAACCTGGCCCTGCCGCCGGCGTCCTTTGATGGCGCTCTGGTTTGGGATGCGCTTCAGTTCCTTGGTCCGGGGATGCTCGAAGCCACCGTTACCCAGATCCACCGCCTGCTGCGCCGCGACGCGTATGTGCTCGCGTTCTTTCAGGCCAGTGAGAAGATGCCGGAAGCGCCAGCCTGTTCCTACCGTATCGCGGGCGAGAAATCGCTCCAACTCGTGCCGCGCGGCACGCGGCGCCTCGGGCAGTTTTTCAACAACCGCGCCATCGAAAAGCTTTTCCACGAGTTCCAAACCACCAAGTTTTTCCTCACGCGCGATTCGTTGCGCGAGGTCCTGGTGAAGCGCTAGCGGGCCGCCTCAGCCGCAACCGGGCGTCGCCCCCCGCTAGGCTCCGGCCTGATGGCCGCCGGCGCCCGAGGAATGCTCGCGGCCGCGCTCCTGGCGCTCCCCGTGCTGCTTCTCGTAAACGGCGTGGATCCGTTCATCGAAGCGCCCGAAGATCATCTTGCCCGCGGTGGTTTGAAGGACGCTGGTGACGCTGACGTCGATGGTCTTGGAAATCATCCGCTTGGCGTTATCCACCACCACCATGGTGCCGTCGTCCAGGTAGGCCACGCCCTGGTTGTACTCCTTGCCCTCCTTCAGGATGAAGACCCGCATGGTCTCCCCGGGCAGCACGATAGGCTTGAGGGCGTTGGCCAGTTCGTTGATGTTCAGCACCTCGACGCCGTGAAGCTGGGCCACCTTGTTCAGGTTGAAATCGTTGGTGATGATCTTACAGGAGTAGGTCTTGGCCAACTCGATGAGCTTCATGTCGACGTCGCGGATCTGTGGGAAGTCGTCCTCGATGATCTGCACGTTGAGCTGGGCCATTTTTTGCAGACGTTGCAGGATGTCCAGCCCGCGCCGGCCCCGGTTGCGCTTCATGGAGTCGGCCGAGTCCGCCACAAGCTGCAATTCCCGCAGAACGAACTGTGGAATCACCAGACTGCCGTCCAGAAAGCCGGTCTCGGCGACGTCCGCGATTCTGCCGTCGATGATGACGCTGGTGTCCAGAATTTTGAAAGTCTGCTTGGATACTTTCTCGCCCCCGAACAACCCGCCCAGAGCGGAGAGATTTAACATGTCGCCCTTGCTGGCGCCGACCACCAGCCCCACGTAGGTCATCAGCAGCAGGACGCCCAGTTGGAGGAACGGTACGGTCGAGGAATTGCCCGGCAGAGCCTGTCCAAGCACCAGCGACATCAGGTAGGCGCCCAGAATTCCCAGCACCGAACCGATGGCGGCGCCGATCAGACGCTTCAGGCTCACTTCCTTCAGCCGGATTTCGAAGAAGACCACGGCGAGCCCGAACAGCAGCCCCACAGCCGCCGCCAGCGGGGCGCTGAGGTTGAAGGGCTGAAGAAAATACGCGGCGCACGCGGGAACAAGAACGAAGAAGACGCGTACAAGAAGAAGGTCCGTCATAGTCACACCCCGTTCGCGGGTGCCTGAGTCATCATAACTCCAAAAATCACTAAGAGGTTCCCATTAGCCAAAAAAGCCCGCGTTCGAGTATAACATCTGTTTGGATGCGGAAGATCCCGGGAGAGGACCAGCCGCAGTGCCCGCGCGGGAAATGCCGCCGCGGCGCCGGCCGCACCCAGGCGGGAAGCGCAGCCCAAGAGGGGACCCGACTACCCATCCAGTCTCGGGTCCGGCACGGGGTGTCCAATCGCGAAGTGGTAGACCACCTGCTTGGGGCCGGATTCGTCGAGGCCGAGGTAGCGGTGCACCTGATCGTCAAAGAAGGCGCCGATACCCGTGCCGCGCAGCCCCAGGGCTTCCGCCGCCAGGTAGAGGCGCTGGCCGATGGCGCCCGCCTCGAAGTGAACGTAGCGGTAGCCGCGGTCTCCGTGCGCGGCGGTGGCGCGGCCAACGTCTCCGATCATGGAAAAGGCCAGGCAGGCGTTGCCCGCCAGATCCTGCCCCAGGCTGAGGCCGGCGGCGGCCACCTGCTGCCCACCCGCGCGCACCAGTTCAAGTTCGGCGCGCGCCGGCCAGTGTCGGTAGACCCCGGGGGCGACCCCCTCCACGCGGTGGGCGTAGACGTACAATTGGACAAACCGCGCGGCGAAATCGGCTTCAAGCGGCTGCGTGGCGGCCTCCAGGATAGCGGATAGCTCGGGCAGGGTCATGCCGCGCGGCCCGCCTTCGTAATCGAGAGCGGAGCGGCGGCGGCGCACTACCTCTCCGAAGCCGGATGCAGAGGCGGCGGGCGCGGGCAGGCGGAGCGCCCCGGCGCCCTCCTCCGGCGGGTCCGCCACCGGGACCGCCGCGCCCTTCAAGGGTTTGGACGCCGCGTGCACCTCCTCTAGCGGCAGGTAGCGGATCTCCTCCGGGCTGAGCCGGTTGGGTGTCCCGCCATGCCAGACCGGCTCCGCGCCGCCAGCCGGATCCACTCGCGGCGGACCATCGCACAGCGCTACCAGCAGCATGGGCCACTCATCCGCCGCCAGACCGAGCCCCCGCGCGGCTTCGTCATCCGGAAAGTGGCCCAGCGCGCAAGCGCGGCAGCCGATGGCCCGCGCCGCCAGAGCGAGCGACTGCCAGGCATGGCCGGTATCGAGCAAACAATAACGGTAGGCCCGCGCGCGGTACTTCCACGCCTCGCGCCAGGCGATGCTGGACAGCACGAACACCACCGGCGCCGCCCCCGCGCCGGGCAGCGGATCCAACGCCCCGGCGGCGCGCTGCTCAGCCATGTGCGAGGAGGGTCGGTAGTGGTACAACCCATCCGTCCAGCCGCGCAGCCCGCGCGTCAGGAAGTGGAATTCGGTGGGATGCAGGTTGCCGGAGGAGGGGTTGACGCGCAACGCGTAGCGGTAGCCACCGCCCGGGGCACGCTTGGAGGCGCTGATAGCGGCGGAGTAGAAAAGAAGCTGCGAGAGGAACTCAGCGCCATCCGCGGCGGTGGCTGGGCCTCGTGCGCCGAGCAGCACCTCGAGGGCGGGAATGTCGGGCGAGGGCGGACCGGCGGGCAGGTCCACCACCGGCGCGCCTTCGTAATGCCGGAACGGATCCGGCATGTTCGCCCAATCCAGGAAGTGCCGAGAGCGCCGCAGCGATTCGACGCTATGCTTGGTGGCTTCGTGGTAGCCGCGCCAGTTCATCGGCAGGACGATTGTATCGCCGCCGCCGTCAGTCCTGAAAGTGGAACGTGCCCAGGAAAGCGCTGCGCTTGTAGGGGCTGCTCCAGGTCGAACCAAGGCCCTGTCCCGCGAAGCGATGCGCCACCGTCACCGCCGGCACGGAATACTCAAGCTTGGTCAGAGGCTCGTACCAGATCTCCTCGTTGGTGCAGATGCAATCGCTGCCGCCGATGGCGCGGGTGGCGATCTCGGCCAGGTCGCCCGCTTTGAGCGTTCCCACCGAGCTGTACATATTGCCTTCCTGGAACGTCAGGCTGATGGGGCGGTACTCGACCCGCACGATATCCTGAAGCAGGTCCTTACTCATGTGCTGCGCGAACTGGCGCAGGGCCAGGCGCTGTTCGGCGCCGGCTCGCTCGTCGATGATCAGCACCGATTTGACCGGGTAGGCCGGCCGGAAGCGGTCGCCCAGCGTGGCGCTCGCCTTGACCACGCCCACCACACCCAGCCCGTCGAGCTTCACTCCGCGCCAATTGCCTTCGGTGATCCGCCAGCCGAATACCGCCAGGTCGCCCACCAGGTCCACCTCGCCGTTGGCAAAGCACGGGCCCGTGTAGACATCAGCCGTGCGGGCTTCGATGTAGTCGCCATGCAGGCGCGTTGTGGGGAGGCTGTTGGCGCAAGCGGCCGAGGCCAGAATCGTCACTGCAATTAGGGACTTACGCATCCTCTGAATCCTCCAGTCTTGGTACAGTTACCCAGATGACCTCATTATACCCCCGCGCGCGCCAGCGCATACAATAGGGGGCATGTCGAACGGCGCTCTGAATCGCCGCGCCTTCACGCGTTTGGCCGCGGCCGGAACTCTGGCGGGCTGCGGCCGGGGACGGCGGCGGCCGAATCTGGTGTGGATCATCGCAGAGGACCTGAGCACGGACCTCGCCTGTTACGGCAACCCGGATGTGCGCACGCCGAATCTGGACCGGCTGGCGGCCGAGGGCGTGCGTTTCACCCGCGCGTATACGACCGGCTCCATCTGCTCTCCGTCCCGCTCCGCGATCGCCACCGGCATGTACCAGACCAGCATCGGCGCGCATCACCATCGCAGCCACCGGGGCGACGGCTTCGGGCTGCCGCCGGGCGTCGAGGTGTTCACAAGCTACCTGCGGCGCGCCGGCTACCACACCTCGCTGTTCAAGCCGGGTTCGCTCGGGCTGCGCGCCAACGCGAAAACAGACTTCAACTTCAACGCGCCGCCGGCCTTCGACGCGGACTCCTGGCAAGGGCGCAAGAACGGCCAGCCGTTCTACGCGCAGATCAACTTCTCCGAAACACACCGTCCCTTCCGGCGTTCGCCGGAGCGTCCCATCGACCCTGCCTCCATCCGCCTGCCGGCCTGTTTTCCGGACCACCCAGTCATGCGGCAGGAGTTCGCGATGTACCTGGAAACTATGCAAAATCTGGACGGGAACGTGGGGCGGGCTCTGGACGCGCTACGCGACGCCGGACTGCTGGAGAGCACCATCGTTTTTTTCTTTGGCGACAACGGGCGTCCGTTGCCGCGCGGCAAGGGGTTCGGCTACGAAGGCGGGATCCACGTTCCACTGATCGTGCGGTTTCCTGAGGAGTTCCGCCCGGCGGGTGTGGCGCGCGGCAGCGTGCGGGAGGATCCGGTGAGCGCCATCGACATCACCGCCACGACACTCAAGCTGGCGGGCGTCGAGCCGCCGTCTCACATGCACGGGCGGCCGCTATTCGGAAGCGGATTCCGGGCGCGGCCGCATGTTTTCGTGGCGGTGGACCGCTGCGACGAGGTCCCGGACCGCGTGCGCTCGGTCATCGGGCCGCGCTACAAGTACGTCCGCAACTTCCACCCGGATCGTCCCTACGTTCAACCCAGCGTCTATCGCGACACCGAGTATCCCAGTCTGCGGCTGATGCGCGAACTCCACGCAGCCGGGAAGCTGACTCCCGAACAGGCGCGCTACACCGCCTCGTCCCGCGCGCCCGAAGAGCTGTACGACCTCCAGAGCGACCCGGACGAGTTGAGCAACCTGACGGATTCGCCCGGACACAAGGACGTCCTGGCAGCCCTGCACCGCGAGCTCGAAACCTGGATCCGCGAGACCGGAGATCAGGGCGAGCAACCCGAGAAGGAACTGCCCGCCGAGTACTCCTACCGCATGGGTAAGGTTCAGGAGTGGTGCACGCGCGACTGCAAGCTGTCCCAAACACCAGCGGGGCTGCGCGTCGAATTGGAGGCCCGGCAGAGTAAGATAATGCGCGGAGTCGTTCTCGAAGGGGGCGACATGGTGCTGCGCTTCCGGGCTCGCTCCGCGGCCGCGGGACCCACGGCGCTCTCCTGGGGCACGGTGTCGGACTTCGCGAACCCGGAGAACCGGGCGCCCATCCGCTTCACCGCCGATGGCGCCTGGCGCGAGTACTCGCTTCCGCTCGGCGCGCCGGGAACGCTGGCCATCCTCAACCTGCACTTCGAAAAGACGCCGGGCGTTTGCGAGTTCGAGTGGATCCGCCTGGACCGCCGCAAGGGCAACGCTTACCAGCGGGCGGCGGAGTGGAACTTCCGGGCGGGCTGAGCCCTTACCAGCTCAGCCGCAAGCCCAGGCGGAACTGACGCTCGTCGATGCCGTCGCGCCCGAGGTTGATCGTATTGGTGATTTCGGTGTAACCGGCCAGACTGCGAACAGACCCGTCCGGGTTCAGCGTCATGTTGGAGACGTTCGCGCCGGGATTGGCGAAGTGCGGCGTGTTGCTGAAGTTGAACGCCTCGGCGCGGAACTGGAGCGCAATGCCCTCGCGGAGGCGGAACTCGCGGAACACGCCAAAGTCCCAATTGACGACACCGGGCCCGCGCATCGAGTTCAGGCCCGCGGTCCCGAAGCGCGCCGCCGTTACGGGGGCGAAGGCCAGCGGGTCGAAATAGGATTGCCCGCGCCCGGCGCCGCCCAGGATCCTCACCTGGGGCAGGATCTGGTCGGCGGTCTGCGAGTTCCCGGGCATATCGAGCGAGGTGGCGGCGGAGGTGACGGTGAAGGGAGTGCCGCTCATCAGGCTGACGATGTTGTTGACCTGCCAGCCGCCGAGCAGCGCCGCGGCCACACCTCCCTTGACCCACGTCCGGCCCTTACCGAAGGGCAGATCCCAGATGTTGGTGAGATGCAGCATGTGGGTCCGGTCATAACCTTGCAGGGTGTAGTTCCGGTCGAAGTAAGCCAGCGCGCCGATGGGAGGAGAACTGTCGGCGCTTCCCACGAAGCCGATGGCCTTCGACCAGGTGTAGTTGGCGGCGAAGGACAGCCCCTGCGCGAAGCGGCGCTCCAGGCGCGCCTGAAGGGAGTCGTAGTGGCCGGTTCCAAGCGGCTGGTAGACGCGCGTGAATGCGGTGCGGCCGAACTGCTGGAAGAGGGGCCGTCCCGCCTGCCCGCGTCCGATCGCCTGCCCGGCGTTCACGTCCAGCACGCCCATCTGGCGCGTTTCGCGGGTGGCTACATAGCCCGCCTGACCGGTGAATCCGCCGCGGAACTGCTTTTGAAGCGTGAAGTTCCAGGACTGCACATAGCCCCGGCTTAGTTCCTCGCGGACGGTGTTCGCGCCCAGGGTGGCGGGCATGCGAAGGATGCCGTTCCCGAGGTCCGGCGCCTGCACCGAAGGAATGCCAGTTTCCAGCCGCCCGGCGGGCTGGAACGCATTCGGCCCCTGCACGACCAGCACGAGCACCACCGGGTAATTCGTGCGCAGCGCACGGGCGATGGGGAACGGATTATGGGTCAACCCATAGCCGGCGCGGATGACGAAGGTGTCGGTCATCCGGTAAGCCAGTCCCATGCGCGGAGCGAAGAGCTTCTTGCTGGTCTTCACGCCGCAGTCTTGCGGGACGGAACCCACGCCGCAGACCAACATGCGGTCGATGGCCGGGTCGTAACGTTCCAGCCCCCGGCCGTCGCGCTTCGGGAAGGGAAAGTACTCGTAGCGCAGCCCGTAGGAGAGCGACAACCTTGGGACGATGTTCCAGCGGTCGCGGACGTAGAAACTGCTGGCGCTGGTGCGGTGATTGTAAGTGTCGGGCACCTGCACGGTCCGACCCAGTTCGGTGGGCATCCCGAGGAGAAACGCGGCGTAGGTGTTGAACTGGTTGCTGGCCGCGCCGCCACGGACCAGCGTTGGCCCGCCGCCGAAGTCGAAGCCACCCGAGGCGGGCTGCTGGGGTGCTCCGGTGATCTGCGGCTGGAGCATCTCGACCCGCATCCAGAAGATGTCGGCGCCGAAGCGGATGTCGTGCGTGCCCTTGGTCCAGTTGAAGTTGGCGACGTATTGATGCTGCGGATTGCTCTGCCACTGAGGAGCGAAGACCTCGCCGATGCCGAGCGCGGTGTAGTTGGTGACGTTGATGCGCGGCCAGCCGCCTTCGAAGCGGCGCGTGCCGTTGGTGCCGGGAATGCCCAGGATATCGCGGCCCACGTTCTCGTCGAGGCGGGGTTGGAAGGCGCCGCTCTCGAAGCGGGTGAAGCCCCAGTTGGCATCCAGGACGAAACTGGGCGTGAACAGGTAGGTAGCCGCCACAGTCACGCTGTACGTGTCGCCGCCACCCGCGCCGGTGGCGCCTCCGGCGATGGGCGGCCCGCCCGCCGCGGGACCGAACGCCTGCGGGTTGTCGGTGTCGTAGCGCAGCCAGCCGAGGCGTCCGAAGGCGGTCAGCTTCTGGCTGGCGTTCCAGTTCACCTTGGCGTCGGTGGTATGGCGGTCGAAGATGTAGGGCGCAGTGGCGAAATAGTTCGACACCAGCCCGCTCAGGCCGGGTTGCGGCGTCAGATCCACGATCTTGCGCGAGATGGCGCTGATGCGGCTTTGCGGCACTTGCCGGCCGGGAAAGGCGATTCGTCCCGCGCCGGTCGCGTCGCCCGTGAGCGGGTCGAAGACGTCGCGCGGCGATTCCGACATATCGCCGCGGCGGATGGCGGCGGTGGGCACGGTGGCAAGCAGCGAAGCGTTCTGCCGGTCGAAGGTTCCTTCGTAGCTGGCGAAGTAGAACAGCTTGTCTTTGCGGATGGGGCCTCCGATGGTGCCGCCGAACTGGTTGTAGACCAGCTTTGGTTTGCCGGTGCCGGCGGGCAGGAAGAAGGGCTTCGCTTTCATCCGCTGGCTGCTGTGGTACTCGAACGCCGAGCCGTGCACCGCGTTGGTGCCGCTCTTCACCTGGACATTGATGGCCGCGCCTCCCGCCAGCCCCTGCTCGGCGTCGAAGCTGTTGCTGACGATGTTGACGGTGTCGATGGATTCGAGCGTCGGGACGTAGGCGGTCAGGTGCGGCAGATGGGCGTTGGACGACGTCGCGCCGTCGATGCGCGTGTTGTTGGTGCTCTGGCTGGTGCCGTTCACGTTGAAGGTCAGCGCGCGCGTCGGATTGGCCGGCACCGAATGCGCGTTGGTGGGCGGCCGGAAACCGGGCAGCGTGCGGAAGATCTGCTGGTAATTCCGTCCCAGGGGCACCGGCAGGTTGGTGAGTTCACGCGTGCCCATCTCGCTGCGGACCTCGGCCCGGTCGGTCTGGAGCACGGCCGAAAGTCCGGTGACCACCAGGGACTCGGTGACCGCACTCAATTCCAGCCGCACGTTGACGCGCACCACGCTGTTGATCGTCACCGGAATGCCGGTGCGGGTGTACTTGGCGAATCCCGTGGCGCTGACTTCCACCTGGTACTCTCCGGCCGGGACATTGGGGAAGCTGTAGCCCCCGGCGGCGTTGGTCACGGTCTGGCGGGACAGGCCGGTTCCCGGGCTTGAGATGACGACGGTTACGTTCGGAACCGCCGCGCCGCTGGCGTCGGTGACGTCGCCCACGATGGAACCGTACAGCGTCTGAGCCTCAAGGCGCGCCGGCGGCAGGGCAAGGCCCAGCAGTACGGCGACCAAAGCGGTGGCCACTCTCAGGCTTCTTGGCATGGGGGGCACTCTATCACGGTCGGATGGCGAACGCAAGGGAACATGGTCTCGGGATTCCGGGAGCCGCCGGGCTGTGATACGCTTCCCTCCATGCTGCGGCGGACTTTCAGCGGAGCTGTTTTCTCCGGACTCGGGATCACCGGGCTTTCGGCCAGACCACCAGCCGTGAAACCGGGCGACATCCCGGCCCGCGAGTTCGGTGGGACCGGCGTGCGGGTCAGCGTGATCGGGCAAGGCGGCGCGCGGATGGCGCTGCTGCGCACGCCGGAGGAATGCCGGGCGCACCTGCGTTACGCGCTATCGCTGGGGATGAACTTTTTCGACTGCGCGCACAGTTACTGGGAAGGGCATTCCGAAGAGGTCTATGGGGACGTTCTCCCGGAAGTCCGCAAGCAGGTCTTTCTCACGACCAAGACCGGCAAGCGCACGCGCAAGGAGGCCGAAGCCGAGTTGCACCTTTCGCTCAAACGGCTGCGCACCAATTACGTCGACCTGTGGCAGATCCACGGCGTGCAGGAGAAGTCCGACGTGGAGCGCATCTTTGGGCCCGGCGGGGCGATGGAGGCGTTCGAGGCCGCCAGGAAAGCGGGCAAGTGCCGTTTCATCGGCTTCACCGGGCA
>CAKZVG010000048.1 GCA_937921835.1 uncultured Bryobacteraceae bacterium
CCAGTTCCGCTCCAACGCGGCGTAGCGGGCGTCGAGAGCGCGCGCCGCCGCCAGCAGCCGCTGGCGTTCGCGCGGACCGGCGAGTTCGGCGAAGAGCCGGGCGGAGTGGGTCTCCAGCGCCTCGCGCACCACGTAGTGGCCATGGATCTCGCTCGCGCTCGGGATGCGGACGCGCGTTCCGGCGCGCGGGAGCCGTTCCACCACGCCTTCGGTTTCAAGCCGGATCAGCGCTTCGGCCACCGGCACGGAGCTCATGCCCAGCTCTTCGGCCAGACGGCGGGGCGAGATGGGCGCGCCCGGCGGCAGCCGCCCGGAGAGGATGCCGCCGCGGATATGGGCGTAGGCGCGGCCGGTGAGGGTCAACTCGGGATGAGAGTGGCCGGGGTCCATGCTCCTCCAAAACTGAAACACCAGTTCTCGTTCATTTTGTATTGACAGTGTACCCCGGAGCGGCTAGAATTGCAATGACGAAACTGACGTAGCACTTTTGGCCGCCGCGGCCCGGAAGGGGGGGTATGGTCTCAGCCCGTGCGGCAACGCCGGCCTGCAAGGGGAATCCGGTCCCGGTCCCGGTCCCGGTCCCGCTTTGCGGCGCCCGCGCCGGACCGGCGCCGGCCGGGCTGGAACTCGGGGGTCCGCGAATCCGCCAGCGTGATCCGCGGACTTCGGCGGCGGTTGGCAACTGGCGCGCCGGGAGGTAGCAACGATCGCTCAAAGGGCGGCTTCGGGGCTGCCAGGAGAAGGAGTTGGGAGATGATTTCGGGCAAGTATGCCGTTCCGCTCACCGCCGCCCTGTTGGCGGCTTCGCTGTGCGCTCAGATCCGCACGGGAACCATCGGCGGGCGCGTCACCGACGCGCAGGACGCCGTCGTTCCGGGAGCGGTGGTGACGGTGACCAACACCGGCACCAACGTGGCGCGCACGGTTCAAACCAACGACACCGGCAACTACGTGGCGCCGCTGCTCGATCCGGGACGCTATACCGTGAGCGTGGAGGCGCCGGGCTTCCGGCGGGTGAACCGCTCCGGCATCCTGGTGCAGGTGGGCGATAACCTGGCGGTGGACTTCCGCCTCGAAGTCGGCCAGATCACCGAGCAGATCACGGTGGACGCCGCCGCTCCGCTGGTGAACGCCGCCGACGCGACGCTCGGGCAGGTGGTGGAGAACCGGCGCATCGTCGATCTGCCGCTGAACGGCCGCGAGCCGTTTTCGCTGGCCTACCTGGCGCCCGGCGGGCTGCCGCCGCCGCAGCCGCCCGGGACCTTCGTGCACCTCGGGGGATCGGTGCCGAGCATCAGCGGCGCCAGCAACTTCACCAGCGAAGTGACCATCGACGGCATGCCGAACACGACGCCGCGCAACCATGGCTTCAACAGCTTCCTGATTTACACGCCTTCGGTGGACGCAGTCGAGGAGTTCAAGGTGCAGACCAACGCCATGAGCGCCGAGTACGGGCGCTTCAACGGGGGCGTGGTCAGCGTGGTGACAAAGTCGGGCTCGAACGAATTCCGCGGCACGCTGTACGAGTTCCACCGCAACTCGGCCTTCGACGCCAACGATTTCTTCAACAACCGAGCCGGACGCCCGCTGGGGGCGCTGCGGCGGAACCAGTTCGGCGCCAGCGCCGGCGGACCGGTGCTGCTGCCGCGGCTCTACAACGGCAAGAACAAGACCTTTTTCTTCGCCGACTACGAAGGGTTCCGCGAAAAGAGCCTGGCCGTGTCGTCGTTCACGGTGCCCACGCCGCCGGAGCGGCGGGGCGATTTCTCGCAGAGCTTCAACGCCGCCGGGCGGCTCATCCAGGTCTACGATCCGGCCACCATCCGCCCCAACCCGGGCGGCCCGGGCTTCGTGCGCAGCGCCTTTCCGAACAACATCGTTCCGCCGAACCGCATCAGCCCGGTCTCGCTCAAGTTCCAGGAGCTGTACCCGCTGCCCACCAACAGCCGGCTGACGGGGAACCTGGACAGTTCGGGGGCGCGCAACAACCAGACCAACACCTTCGACGCGCGCATCGATCACAACCTCTCTTCGATGAACCGCATCTTCGGGCGTTTCTCGCTTCAGAATCCGACGGTCGGCGAACCGAATTACTGGGGCAACATCGGCAACCCGACCAACCCGCCGCTCAAGCAGCACCGGCGGTCGTTCACGCTCCAGGACACGCACACCTTCAGCCCCACGCTGATCGCCAACTTCAGCTACGGCATCGCGCGCATGGACGGGGCGCGGCGTGTCTGGTCCTACGGCACCGACGTCACGCAGTTCGGCCTGCCGGCCTACTACAAGAGCTTCCAGCAAATCCCGGCGCTGCCATCCATCAGCGTGGCCGGCAAGAGCGGCATGGTGACCAACGTCAACCCCTTCAGTTCGCAGCTTTCGCACACCGCGCAGGGCACGCTGACCAAGATCCACGGCGGCCACAGCATGAAGTTCGGCGGCGACTACCGCGCTTACTTCATCAACCAGTTCGACAACCGCAACGGCATGGGCAGCCTGAGCTTCGGGCAGAACTTCACGCAGGGGCCCGATCCCAACCAGGCGCGCGCCGACGCCGGATATGGGATGGCGACGTTTCTGCTCGGGATCCCGGGCGGTTCGATGACCATCGACGTGGCGCCCGCCTCGAAGAACAGCTACTGGGCCGGCTTCTTCCAGGACGACTGGCGGGTGACGCCGCGGCTGGCATTGAACCTCGGTCTGCGCTACGAAGTCAACGTGCCGCGCACGGAGCGCTACGACCGCATGAGCATTTTCGACCTGGACGCGCCTTCGCCCATCGCGGCGCGGGTTCCCGTCCTGCCCAACCTGCGCGGCGCGATGAAGTACCGGGGGCCCGGCGACCGCCGCCTCTGGGAAGCCGACCAGAACAACCTCGCGCCGCGCTTCGGCTTCGCCTACCGCCTGCTGCCCAACACCACCCTGCGCAGCGGCTACGGCATCTTCTATGGCCTGTCGCCAACCGACGCGTCGGGTACAGGCGCGGGCTTCAGCGACGGCTTCACCATGGCCACCAGCATCATCAGTTCGTTCGACGGCGTCACGCCTGTCTCCAACATCGCCGACCCGTTCCCGAACGGCATCCGCATGCCGCCCAGCCGCGAAGGGTTGACGCCGGACCTGCTGCTCGGCGCGGGGCACTCTTCAACCGTGCTCTCGCTCGCCACGCCGTACTTCCAGCAGTGGAATTTCTCC
>CAKZVG010000049.1 GCA_937921835.1 uncultured Bryobacteraceae bacterium
CCGGCAGCGCCTGCGCCCGCACCTCGCGGATCTTGCCTCTTAATGCATCGGCGGCCGCGCGCGCCTTGCCCACGTCCGGATGCGAATCGAGCGCCAGGCGCACCGCCTCGCTCAGCCCCAACGGCGATTCCTGGGCCCCGGCGGCGGTCACAGTAAGGGTGATTAGGATGAGAAAGAGTGGAACCATTCGTCACTTCCGGCTGGAACTGTTCTTATTGTAGCGGTACGCACCACCCCCGCGGGCTGCTATCCGGCAAGCATGGAATACGAAGCTCCGGGCGCCGGAGTTCCGCTGGGGAAGCGGAAATCTCCGCCCGCCGTCTCCAAGGCCCGGCGCCCATTTAGGCTGGGCTGACCCTTACCCGCCGGTCCGCTTGCGCCACGCGGCCAGCGAAGCCGCCAGCCGGTCGCGCACCGTCACGTACTCCGGATTCTCGTACTGGTTGACTTTCTCGCGCGGGTCCTTCGTCAGATCGAAAAGCTCGTTCGGCCCCCGCCCCTCGTTGCGTAACACCAGCTTGAAACGCTTCTCGCGCGCCATCTCGGTGTTGCGGAAGTGGCCGAAGACGGTGTCGGGCCATTCGTCTTTCTTCCCCAGCGGGCGGTTCGTAATCAGTGGATAATAACTGCGGCCGCACAGCCCCCGGCCGCGCGGCGCCTCCACGCCCGCCGCTTCGCAGACCGAGGGCAGAAAATCGTAGAAACTCACCAGTTCCGGCCGCGCCGCCTCCACCGGAATCTTGCCCGGCCAGTTCCAGATCATCGGCACCTGCATCACCTCTTCATACATGTTGATGGGGTCCGAAGCCAGCCCCTTGCTCCACAGCCCATGCCGTCCCAGCAGGTAGCCGTTGTCGCTGGTCACGATGATCAGCGTGTTGTCCCGCAGCCCCCGTTCCTGAAGCTTGCCGAGCAGCGCCGGGATCTGATCGTCGAGCGCCGTCGTCGCGGCCGCGCACTTGCGGAGGTTGCCCACGATGTCGCCGAGCATCTCCTTTTCGCGGAGAGCGTTGGGCGCCGGCGGCTCCCAGCCCGTCGTCTCGAACGGGGTCTTGGCGTACAGGTCGTAGTATTTCTGCGGATGCCCCTCGTAGGGAGTGTGCGGGTTCAGGTAGCCGATCGTGAGAAAGAACGGCCGCCCCGCTTGCTGCGCCTCCAGAAACTCGCACGCCCGCCGGGTCATCAATTCGGCCAGGTAGCCCTTTTCCGAAACCGGCTGGCCGTTCAGCGTCATCGGCGGATCCTGGTAGACGCTCTTGGCCAGGGTGTAGGTGTATTTGTAGCCGTGCCGGCCGTGCGGCTCCTCGCCCAGGTGCCACTTGCCCACGTAACCGCACTCGTAGCCTTGCGCGGCGAGCACGTCGGAGAGCATCACCTCCTGCGCGAACGATGCCGGCGGCGCCGCCTGCCCCTGCGGCGGCTCCGCGATGGGGTTGGGGGTCAGGAAGCAATGGATGCCGTGCTGCCGCGGCACGCGCCCCGTCAACAGCGTCGCCCTGCTGGCCGAACACACCGGCGTGCATACGAAGTGGTTCAGGAACCGCGTCCCGGCGCGCGCCAGCAGATCGATGTTCGGCGTGCGGATCTCGCGGTTGCCGTAGCAGCCCAGCATCCACGCCGCCAGATCGTCGGCCAGGATCAGCAGGATATTCGGGCGCGGCGGCGCCGCGCGCCTCTGCGCGAAGACGGCGGGCGCCGCCCCGGTCTGCATCAGAAATCCGCGGCGGGTCAGCGGCACAGTTTGATTCCTCCCGGTGCGCGCCTGAAGGCGCGAACGCTATCAATAGTTCAATTCTTCCGAAAGCGGACCCGGGATTTCAAACAGGTCGCGCCGGTAGAGCGGGCGCACCGTGCCGTTCGGATCCGTGATGTCTCCGGTCGCGAAGAACGCGGCCATCTGCTGCTGCGCCGCCAGCGCGATCGGAAGGGCCGGTAGTGAAAACAGGTTGGCCAGGAATGCGTGGGGATTCTCCGGCAGCGACGGCGCCGCCTCCCGCGCCCAGTCGCCGCGGAACAGCCAGGCCGACTCGCGCATGTTCGCGGCCCGCAGCAACGCCGCCTGCGTGCTCAACGGCACCGTGCGGTCGCCCTTGGCAAGCTGCCACAAAACCTTTCTGGCCGGCGCCCCCGGCAGGGTCGCCGCCACTAGGTGCGGGGCGAACGACAGCGGGTCTCCCGCCGCCTGAAGCCATTCCAGCCGGGCGAGCGCTTCCTGGATCTCCACCGCCCCCGGCGCGCGCACGATCCTCACCGTCTCGTGCCGCCCGGGCGTCTCGTCGGCGAACTCCCCCGGAAGGTTCAGCAGGCCCCGTTGCCCCAGCGCCTGGATCATGTCCTTGCGAAAGCTGTCGCTCAAGCGCGCGATCTCCACCACCGGACCGCCTCCCACGTTGAGCGCCAGCGCCTGGATCTCCGGTTCGGCGGCGCCCAGCATCGCGCCGTACAACGCCCCCAGCGACATCCCCGCGTAGTAGATGCGGCTGGCGTCGAAGTCCGGCTGGCCGTCGCCGTCCAGGTCCGCTCCTGAGCCGATGGCGCGCACAAGCTGCATCAGGTCGGCGGCCGTCTGCCGCAGGCAGTCCCGCAGGCCGATGGGCTGTTCCGGCGTCAGAATCAGACAACCCTCCGCGGCGCCAATGCGCCCGTCGCCATCGATGTCCACCCCCCGCCCCGGCGCGGGGATCTCCATCCTCTGCCCGTTGCGCCGCTCGACCACGATCGAGGACAACGGGCCCGATCCGTGCCCGAAGGCGTCGATCGCCACCACCGCGAATCCCGCCGCCGTCATCACCGGC
>CAKZVG010000050.1 GCA_937921835.1 uncultured Bryobacteraceae bacterium
GGTGGCCGCGGCGGCGCTGGCGGCGCCGCCGAACACGTGGGACGCGATGGACTACCACCTGCCGCGGGTGGTCCAGTGGCTCCAGAACCGGAGCGTCGAGTTCTATCCGACGGCCCAGATCCGGTCGCTCTACATGCCGCCGTGGGCCGAATACGCGATGCTGCACCTGCACGCGTTGGCGGGCGGAGACCGCTTCGACAACCTGGTGCAGTGGTTCAGCCTGGCGGGTTGCGCTGCCGCCATCTCCCTGCTGGCGCAGGCGCTGGGGGCGGGGGCGCGGGGACAGGTGCTGGCGGGACTGGCCGCCGCCACCATCCCACAAGCCGTCTTGCAGGCCTCAGGCCCTAAGAACGACGTCGTACTGGCCTTCTGGCTGGCTGCCGCGGGGTACTATCTGTTTCAGTTCCGCGCCCGGCCGGGCCTGCCGGCGGCGCTCGGTTTCGGCGCCGCGGCCGGTCTGGCGCTGTTTACCAAGGGAACCGCTTATATCTGGCTGCCACTGCTGGCCGGCCCGCTGGCCATCTCGCCGCTGATCAAGGATCCGCGGCGCACGCTGCGGTGTCTGGCGGCCGGCACGGCCATCGCGCTGATCCTGAACACACCGCACTACATCCGGAACTACCGCCGGTTCGGCGCCCCGCTTGGCCCCAGCGCGATCGCGCCGCCGCGCGGCTTCAAAGTGTCCAGCGACCGCTTCGGCCCCGGACCCACCGTTTCGGGGCTGGTGCGCAACATCGCGCTTCATCTGGGAACGCCCAGCCCGGCGGTGAACCAATGGCTCACCGGGCGCATCGCGGGCGCGCTGAAGCGGATCGGCGAGGACGTGAACGATCCGGCGACCACCTGGGACGGAGCGGTTTTCGCGGTGCCGGAGACGTCGCGGCACGAATCCACGGCCGGCAACCCGCTGCACCTGGCATTGATCGCGGCCTCCGTGGCGCTGTCGGCCTGGCGCTTCCGCCGGGCGGAGTGGCGCGACGCGGCGGTGTTTTCGCTGGCGCTGGCGCTGATGTTCACCGGCTTCTGCGCGGCGCTGAAGTGGCAGCCTTGGCATACGCGGCTGCAACTGCCGTTCTTTGTGCTGGGCTCGGCGCTGGCGGGCGCGGTGCTGCCCAGTCGGCTGCGCGGGGCCGGGATGGGGGCCGTGCCGGCCGCCCTGCTGCTGATGGCGGGTCCCGCGCTGCTGGACAACCAGTTGCGCCCGCTGCTGTACGGCGGAGACCGGAACGTCTTCAACCAGAGCCGGGACGCATTGCGTTTCATGGACCGCCCGGAGATCCGGGAATCCTATTTCGCGGCGGCGAAGTTTGCCGCGGAGGGGAATTGCGCGCGGGTCGGGCTGGATCATTACGCGGACGGCTATTTCTACCCCCTGTATGCGCTACTGGCCGGGCTGGGCGTGGCGGAGATCCGCGAGGTGAACGCGCCGGGTCCGCCGGCCGGAGGCCAGCGCGAACCGTTCGAGCCCTGCGCCGTGATCTGTCCGGGATGCGCGCGGGTTCCAGGCAAGCTGGCCGCCTACTCCGCTCCGGGAGGCCGTTACCAGGTGTTCGGCGACACCGTGGTGCGCGCCGGCGGCTGGGGCGGGTGCTCTTTCACGTTTTCCGGCTGGTATCCCACCGAGACCGGGGGCGGCGACTGGTGGCGCTGGACCTCGGGCCAGGGTGCGCTGCGGATCACGGTCGAGCGCGACAGCCAGGCTGAGTTTGCGGGCGAACTGGTTTCGTTGAAGCACCCGAACCAGGTGCGGGTCCTTCTCAACGGCGCGCCCTTGGCGAACCTGGACCTGCCGGGGCCCGGACCCCTGACGCTGCGGGGAATGCCGCTGCCCCTTCGCGGCGGGACGAACGTGATCGAGTTGCTCAGCGCGAATCCGGCGGCTACCGCGCCGGCGGATTCCCGCCCGCTGGCGTTGGCGCTCCGCAACGCGCGTCTCAGCATCGGCGGCGAGGGCTGTTCCCCGGCCCCGTAACGCTTCCCGCGGGCGCTCCGGATGGAGACGGCTTCGCCCGCGTCAAACTGACACACCCGCCACATTAAGCTTGACACACCCGGCCGATGCTGCTACTGTTTGTATTTCGCAGTCATCATCGAGCCGGTGGTTGTCCGCGCCCTGACAACGGTCCGCGAGGGGGTTGGACCGGGTTGATCGCGCGGGCTGAGTGTTTCGCAGGTAACCGATGGACCAGCAATATTTTATCGTAGACCTTGCCCACTCCCTCCACGGGCGGTTGCGCCGCATTCACGTTCCGCACCACATCGTTTACGCCGTGCTGGCCTTGGCGCTTCTGGGGTGTTTTTCGCTCATCGGGATTGTGTCCAGTTACGCGCGTATGGCGTGGAAGGTCTCCAATTACAACAGTTTGCGGCAGGAAGTCGAGTCCCTGCGGACGCGCTACCAGACGCTGCAAAAAGTCGCCCATCAGACCAACCAGGACTTGGCGAGCCTGCAACTGTTCGCCAGCGAGGTTTCGGTGGCCTACGGCATCAAGCGGCAACTGGAAGGACCGGCGGACATCGCCACCGAGGGGCGGCTGGTGCCGACCTTCTCGGAGACAATCGAGACCTACAACTTCCTGAAGAGCGCGAGTTTCTCGCCGATCCAGCGGCGCTATGCGACGCGCTGGCACGTCAATAGCAGGCCCGAGGTCTGGCCGGTCGACGGGCGCCTTTCAAGCTACTTCGGGCGGCGCGACGATCCCTTCTCCGGCTTGCGCGCGTTTCACCCCGGAGTGGATATCGTGGCGCCCTATGGAACGCCGGTGCGCGTCACCGGCGACGGGCTCGTCACCCACGCCGAATGGTCAAGCGGCTATGGGCGTCTGGTGGTGGTGGACCACGGGCAGGGAATCTCGACCTACTACGGGCACCTGTCGCGGTTCAACGTGGTGGCCGGCCAGCCGGTCCGGTTGGGCGACACGCTGGGATTCGTGGGAGCGACCGGCCGCGCACAGTCCCCGCACCTGCACTATGAAGTGCGTCAGGGCGGCACGCCGGTCAACCCGTATCCGTACATGAAGGCGACGCTTGCGCAGGGACTCGGGCGCCGCGATTTCCCCTTCTAGACGCGCGCGAGCCGATAGGGCTTGGCGCCAGCGCTCAGGCGGGCGGCGTTCTCGCGCGAAAGGGCGCGAACCGCGGAATGACCCGCGTATGGCAGCGTCCGGCGCCCGCCGCGCGGTTTCTGTATAGTGAACTGGTGCCCACCAGCTACGACACGGTTCTTTACCCGACAAATACCTACTCGCAGACCCACCCCGACCGCCTCGCCACGATCGCGACCTTGTTTTCGATGCAGCCCGCGCCGCCCGGCGCCTGCCGGGTGCTGGAGATCGGCTGCGGCGACGGTGGCAACCTGATCCCGATGGCATGGGCGCTTCCCGGCAGCACGTTCCTGGGGATCGATTGCGCCTCCACCCCGATTCGGGCCGCGCTGGCCGCCGCTTCGGCGCTGGGGGTGAAGAACGTCGAATTCCGCGCTCTCGACCTGATGGATGCCGGACCGTTGGGCGCCTTCGACTACATCATCGCTCACGGCTTCTATTCCTGGGTTCCGGAGCCGGTGCGCGAACGGCTGCTGGCGGTCTGCCGCTCCTGCCTGGCGCCGCAGGGGGTGGCCTATGTGAGCTACAACACCCAGCCGGGGGGCCATCTGCGCCGGATCGTGCGTGAGACGCTCCAGCATCACACCCGCGGCATCGAGGATCCTCAGGAGCGGCTCCGCCGGGCGCGCGAGTTCGTGGCCTACATCGCCGACTGGGAGCATCCCGTCATCCGGATCAGCAACCCGGTGGCGGAGGAGTTCAAGATAACGCTGGAACGTCCGCCGAACGTTCTGTTCCACGACGATCTGGCAGAGGTGAACGAGGCGTTCTACTTCGAGGACTTCGCCGCCGCCGCCGGCCGTCACGGCTTGCAGTTTCTGGCCGAGGCCGACTTATTCGAGATGGCGCCGCCGCCCGAGGATTCGGAGCGGGAAGCCGCGATCGGTTTGCCGCCCGTCGAAGACGTGCTGCGGCGGGAACAGTATTTCGACCTGCTCCGCTGCCGCCGTTTCCGCCGGACCTTGCTCTGCCACGCGGAAACCCGGCTGGACCGGTCGCTGCCGGCGGCGGCGTTCCAATCGCTGCTGGTGTCCAGCGATTGCCGGAGCGTTGCGGAGCCTCCCAGCCTGACCCCGGGCGCGGTTCTGGAATTCGTCACGCGGAAGGGCGCCAAGGTGTCCACCGGGCATCCGTTCGTGAAAGCAGCGCTGCTCGAACTCGGCGAGCGCTGGCCGGCGCCGGCGCCGGTGGCGGAACTGCCGGAACTGGTCCGCTCGCGGCTGGAGAAGGAGTCTGGCGCCGCGGCGGCCGAACGCGCGCTGCTCGGCGGCGACGGTTTCGCGGCCATGCTCCGGCAGCTCTACTGCGGAAACTTCATCGAACTGCACGCCGCCCCGCCGGGCTTCGTGACGGAGATCTCCGAGTTCCCGGAGGCAAGCGCCCTGGCGCGCGCGCAACTCGCGGCCGGGCCGTCCGCCACCAATCTGCGGCATACGCGCGTCGAGGTGGAAGACGATGCCGGCCGGACGCTCATCACGCTCATGGACGGCACGCGCGATCTCGCCGCCCTGCGGCTGGACTGTAGCGCCGCGCTGGGGCGGGAGATCGGCGAAGCCGGGCTGCGGCGGTGCCTGGAAACCGCGGCGCGCAACGCGCTGCTGGTGCGCTAAGGAGGCGGGCTGGCGCGAGCTCCGCGGCCACGAAACGCGGAGGCGCCGGAACCGTCTGTTATAATTGGGCGAGAAGGATCTGGAAGCGCGGGAGACAGTCCCCTATATGAATCATGGCGTGAATTACACGGTTGTGGCGGCCTCGTCGTGCCTGGCCGTCCTGCTCTTCGTGGGGACATTGCTCGGACGGAACGCGCCGCCTGAGGATGCCTACCGCCACCTGGGAGTCTATGCCGAGGTGCTTTCGCGCATCAAGAGCGACTACGTCGAAGAGCCGGACCTGAAAAGCGTCACTCTTGGAGCGGTGAACGGGCTGCTCGAATCGGTGGACCCGTTTGCGAGCTTTCTCAACGCCGAGCAGTATAAACGCCACCTGAAGGCCAAGGATACGCAGAAAGGGACCGTCGGTCTGGTGCTGTCCAAGCGCTTCGGCTATGTCGGAGTGGTGGATTCGATCAAGGACTCCCCGGCCGACAAGGCGGGTTTGACCACCGGCGACATGCTTGAGACCATC
>CAKZVG010000051.1 GCA_937921835.1 uncultured Bryobacteraceae bacterium
GAAATCGGCGAGGTCACCGAAAGCGTGACGGTGCAGGCCGAGACCGTGCAGGTGGACACGCGCTCGGGGACGCTGCGCGAAGTGGTCGATTCCAAGCGCATCGTCGAACTGCCCCTGAACGGCCGCAACGCGCTGGATCTGCAACGGCTGGTGCCGGGCGCGGGCGCGGTGGCCGGGCGCGGCCAGGGCCAGAACACCACCATCTCGATCAACGGCGCCCGCCAGAACGGCAACAACTACGTCCTCGACGGCGGCGACAACCACGATCCCTACTTCAACTCGCCCAGCGTCTTCCCGCCTCCGGACGCGCTCGAGGAGTTCTCCATCAACACCAACGCCTACAGCGCCGAATATGGCCGCAACGCCGGCGCGCTGATGAACGCCGTCACGCGCTCGGGCAGCAACGAGCTGCACGGCTCGCTGTTCGAGTTCCTGCGCAACGAGAAGCTGAACGCGCGCAACTTCTTCTCGAACACCGTGCCGCCGTTCAAGCGCAACCAGTTTGGCGGCACCGTGGGCGGGCGCGTCATCCGGGACCGGACTTTCTACTTCATCTCCTACCAGGGGACGCGCGACCGCTCCGCTCCGGGCGCCCAGACCGCCAACGTGCCGAGCGCCGCCGAGCGCCGCGGCGACTTCTCGGGCCTGGCGCGCGCCATTACCGACCCCGCCAACAACAACCAGCCGTTCCCGAACCGCATCATCCCCGCCAGCCGCCTGTTTGGCCCTTCGCAACAGTTCCTCGAAGCCTTCGTGCCGCTGCCCAACCGCGCCGACGGGCTGTACAGCTTCGCCAGCCAGCAGAGCAACGATCAGGACAATTTCATCGGCAAGGGGGATCACCAGTTCAGCAACGCCAACCGCGTCAGCGTGCGGATGCTGGCCAACCTCGAAAAGTTCCGGGAGCTTCCCGGCAACCTGCCCAACCTGTTCGCGGACATCGAGTACAGCAACTACAATCTCTCGGTTTCCGACACCCACATCCTCAGCCCGTCGATGCTCAACAGCTTCCAGTTCACCTTCAACGACATCGACCGGCGGCAGCTTTCCGTGGTGCCGGGCAACAAGACCTGGAACGACTTCGGCGCCCGCTTCACGCGGCCTTTCACCAACGAAGGCGTGCCGGCCGCCATCAGCACCAACGTGCAAGGGCGCTTCAACGCCTTCACCCGCTATCCGCTGGATCATTTCCGCCGCAACTTCGAGTTCACGAACCGCCTCAGTTGGACTAAGGGAAGCCACTCGCTGCGCCTGGGCGGCAACTACCGCCGCTCCATTCTCGATCTGTCGGAGTTCTTCCAGGGCGACCCCGCGCTGGTCTTCAACGGGCAGATCACGGGCGATTCGGCGGCGGATCTTGTGCTCGGACGGGCCTTCAACTTCACGCAGGGATCGCTGCTGGAAAACCAGCCGCGGCAGAACGAGTGGGGGTTGTTCCTGCAAGACGACTGGCGCGTAAACCGGCGGCTCACCCTGAACCTGGGGTTCCGCTACGACCCGTTCCTCGGCTTCACGGACGCCGGGAACCGCTTCTCGCAGTTCCGCCCGGGAGTTCAGAGCACGGTGTTCCCGACCGCCCCGGCGGGCGCGGTGTTCCCGGGCGACGGCGACGTTCCGTTTGCCGCCATGAAATCCAACTACAACCGCCTCTCGCCGCGCTTCGGCTTCGCGTTCGATCCGCTGGGCAATGGCAAGATGAGCGTCCGCGGCGGCTACGGCGTCTTCTGGTCGCAGATCCGGCAGCAGGCCAACAACCAGCCGTCGAACACGCAGCCGTTCGCGGCGAAGTTCACCTTCAACGCCCCGGCGAGCCTTCTGGCGCCCTACGCCGCCACCGGCGACCCCTGGCCGTTCAAGGCGCCCACAACCCCCGAGGAACGCCAGCGCTACGTCTTTCTGCGCCCGCTGACCATGCAGCCCTACGCGCACGACTTCAGCAACGCCTACATGCAGCAGTGGAACCTGAACCTCCAGCGCGAGTTCTTCGGCTCCTGGCTGGCGACGGCGGCTTATGTCGGCAGCAAGGGGACGCGGCTGTTCAACGCCCTGCAAGCCAACCCGGCGGTGTACCGCCCAGGCGCGACCGCGGCCAACACCAACGCGCGCCGCCTGTACGCTCCCGACTTCGCCAGCATCTCGCTGCAAGCAAGCAACGCCCATTCCACTTACCACTCCATGCAGCTCTCGCTGAACCGGCGCTTCACCCAGGGCTTCACGCTGCTGGCCGCCTACACCTGGTCGAAGACCATCGACGACGCTTCGGGCGACGGCGGCGCGTCGCCCAACCCGTTCGACCGGAAGTTCAACCGCGGGCTGTCGGACCTGGACATCCCGCACCGCTTCGTGGCTTCGTTCATTTACGAGCTTCCCCGCCTGAGCGGCGCTTCACCGGCGCTGAAGTGGACGGTGGGCGGATGGGACTTGAACGGCATCATTTCGATGCAAAGCGGCTCGCCGTTCACCGTGGTCTCCGGGCGCGACAACTCCTTCTCGGGGGTGAACCTGGACCGCGCCGATCTCATTGGCAACCCGTACCTGCCGGCGGACCGGCCGCGCGGTGAGCTCATCAACCGCTACTTCAACACGGACGCCTTCACGTTTAACGCCGTGGGGACGTTCGGCACCGCCGGGCGCAACATCATGCGCGGTCCGGGCGACGTGTTCGTGGATCTCGGCATCTTCAAGAATTTCGCTCTGTGGGAAGGCCACCGGATCCAGTTCCGCGTGGAGACCTTCAACGCCCTGAACCGGGTGAACCTCGGCAACCCGAACGCGAACCGCAGCGCGGCGGCGTTCGGCCGCATCACCAGCGCGGGATCGCCGCGCGTGCTCCAGATGGCGCTGAAGTATCAATTCTGAGGCGCATGACCAGTTTGAACCGAAGACAGTGGCTGGGCGCCGCGGCAGGGGCGGCGCTCCAGGCAAGGCGGGGACGGGCGGCCGCGCGGCCGCCCAACGTGATCCTGATCCTCACCGACGACCAAGGCTACGGCGATCTGTCGTTGCACGGCAACCCGCACCTCAAGACTCCCAACCTCGACGCCCTGGCGGGGCAGGGCGTCG
>CAKZVG010000052.1 GCA_937921835.1 uncultured Bryobacteraceae bacterium
CCGGATTCCGTCCGCGTCCTGGCCTCCAGCGGCGCGCCCGCTCCCGCCAAGACCGAGTGGCGCCCGCCGGAGGCCCGCATCGCCTGGCGCTCCACCGGCGCGCGCCTCTATCACGTCTATTTCGACACCGGACGCCGCGGCGAGACTGAACGCCTGCCGGAACCCGCCATGATCGGCGCCGGCGACCGCCTCACCTACGGTCGCGCCGGCGTCCGCGCCCCGCTTGCGGTAGGCCTCTGGGCCTATCCCGCGCCGCTCGATTTCGACGGCGATGGCAACCTCGATCTCATCGTCAGTTGTCCCGTGGCGCCCTACAACGGCACGTTCCTGTTTCGCAACCTCGGCGCCCGCGGCGAGCCGCTCTTCGACCGCGCCGAATGGCTCGGTCCCGGCCGCAAGGAGATGCTCGCCGCCGACTTTAACGGCGACGGCGCCATCGATCTCGTGGTCAGCGGCGGCTACTTTAGCGATGTCCGCCGCCACCGCCTGTCGCGGTTCGTTCCCGTCAAGCTCCCGCGCGGCTACCACATCGGCCGCGACGACCTCTGGCATCCCGTGGATTGGGACCGCGACGGCCGCATCGACGTCCTGGCCGGCGTTTCCGACTGGCGCGATTACGGCTGGGACGATGCCTTCTCCGAAACGGGCGAGTGGACCCGCGGGCCGCTTCACGGCTACGTCTGGTTTCATCGCAACATCGGAACCAACGCCGAACCGGTCTATGCGCCGCCGCGCCAGCTCGAGGCCGCCGGACGGCCCATCGATCAATACGGCAGCCCTGCTCCGAATCCGGTGGACTGGTTCGGCAGCGGCCGCCTCGACCTGATCGCCGGCAGTTTCCTTGACACCGTCAGCGTCTACCGCAACACCGGCCCCTCGCTGGCCGCCGCCGCGCCCGTCCTGGCCGGCGGCAAGCCGCTGCGCATGGACCTTTGCATGATCCAGCCCCGCGTCGCCACCTGGCGCCCGGACCGCGGACCGTCTCTCATCGTCGCCGAGGAAGATGGAACCGTTTCGCTGTTCGAGAACACCGCCCCGCCCGGCCGGGAACCCGACCTCCGCCCCGGCCGCTATCTTTTGCAGGTTGACCCTTACCTCAAGAGCGGTGCGCTGTCGCGTCCTTCCGTCGTCGATTGGAACGGCGACGGCCGCCCGGACCTCATCGCCGGCAACTCGGCCGGCTACATCCAATTCTTCGAAAACACCGGCACGCCGGCCAACCCGGTCTTTTTTGACCGCGGCTACCTGAAAGCGGGAGGCCGCGTGATCCGCCACCTGGCCGGCCCGAACGGCTCCATTCAGGGGCCGGCCGAGGCCAAATGGGGCTACACCAACCCCTGGGCCGCGGATTGGGATCTCGACGGGCTGCCTGACATCCTGGTAAATGACATCTGGGGCAAGGTGGCCTGGTACCGCAACACCGGCGGCAGGACCCACCCCGAACTTGCCCCCGCCGCGCCCGTCGAAGTCGAATGGCCCGCTAAACCGCCCAAGCCGGAGTGGAATTGGTGGGAGCCGGAGGGCAAGCAACTCGTCACGCAGTGGCGCACCACCCCTCGCGTGGTGGATTGGGACCGCGACGGCCTGCCGGACCTCGTGATGCTCAACCACCAGGGCTACCTGTGCCTCTACCGCCGCGCGCGCCGCGATGGAAAACTCCTGCTGCTGCCACCCGAGCGCATCTTCCTCGACCCCGGCGGCCGTTTCCTCTACCTGGCCGCCGGACGCGCCGGGCGCAGCGGGCGCCGCAAGATCGATCTGGTGGACTGGGACGGCGACGGCGACCTCGACCTGCTCACCGACGGCGACGCTCCCACCTGGTACGAGAACATCGGCAGCCAGCGGAAACCGGTCATGCGGCTGCGCGGCCCGCTTCTCAAAACCAGCCTCGGCGGCCACAACGCCACGCCCATCGGCGTGGACTGGGATGGCGACGGACGCATGGACCTGCTGGTGGGCGCCCAGGACGGATTCTTCTACTACTTCGAGCGGTCCTACATCGAAGCCACGGCCGGGCGCTGAAGGCGTCCTCGCCAACGCCCAGCGTTTTTTCCGGTTCCTGAAACCTTTTTCCTCCGGCGCTCATCTCTTGTTTCGACACGGGGGAGTAGATCGCTCCTGCGAGAGTCCGGCGAATCGTCAATACGGCCTGACCGGCCCGGTTCCCGGCGCCAGCATCCCTGCTGGCGGATCGAGACCTTTGCGCGGCAGCCGTGAAGGTCCCCTGTCGAACCTTCCTGCGGTAGCCACTGCAAATCTCTGTTAACACGGGAGTTGACTGCATGAATCGCTTTAAGACCTTGATCCTGCTGGCCACCCTCACCGCCCTGCTGCTCTGGGCCGGGCAGGCTCTCGGCGGGCGCAACGGGCTGGCCATCGCGATGTTTTTCGCTCTGGTGATGAACTTTGCGTCCTATTGGTTCTCCGACAAGATCGTGCTGCGCATGTACCGCGCGCAAGAAATCGCCCCGGGCGCCCATCCCTGGCTGTTCGGCGCGGTGCGCGAGCTGGCGCTCAGGGCCAACCTCCCCATGCCGCGCGTTTACATCGTTCCCGAGGACGCGCCCAACGCCTTCGCCACGGGGCGCGACCCGTCCCATGCGGCGGTCGCCGTCACCGAGGGACTTCTGCGCCTGCTGCCTCGCGAAGAGGTCGAGGCCGTCCTGGCGCACGAACTCGGCCACATCAAGAACCGCGACACTCTGGTCATGACCGTGGCCGCCACGCTGGCCGGCGCCCTGAGCATGCTGGCCAACATGGCCATGTGGAGTTCGATGCTGGGCGGGCGTTCCCAGGACGACGAGGAAGGCGGCCACCCGCTCGCCGGGCTGCTGGGCGTGCTTATCGCCCCGATTGCCGCCACGCTGATCCAGATGGCCATCTCCCGCTCGCGCGAGTTTATCGCCGACGCCGACGCCGCCCGCATCAGCGGCAATCCCGCGGCGCTGGCCAGCGCCCTGCGGCGCATCGAGACCTGGTCGGCCCGGATTCCCATGCAGGCGGCCACGCCCGCCACCGCGCACCTGATGATCGCGAACCCGTTTTCGGCGCATGGGCTCACCAAACTGTTCAGCACCCATCCGCCGACCGCCGAGCGCGTGGAGCGGCTGGAGGCGATGGCCCTGCGCGGCTACGCCATACTGGGATGAACCCGCCCGCCAGAAGGGGCGCCGCGCGGAAGCGCTGCTTGAGCGCCCTTTCCAGGCGGCTCGAAAGGAGGCGGAACAATGGAGTCCAAGCCCGCCAAGCAAGAAGAGGAATATTTCCGCAAACTCGAACGCGACCTCATCGAAAAGATCCGGCTGCGCAACCAGGCCGAGAGCGAGCGCAAGGGCCTTGCCGAGGCGTTGGGCATCTCCGACGACGGTATCCTGGCCAGTCTCCAGGCGCTCGGCTTCAACCGCGACACGGTGTCGTTGCTGCACTTGGTCCCTTTGCTCCAGGTGGCCTGGATCGACGGCGAGGTCACCCGCGCCGAGGCGCGCAAAATCTTTGACGCCGCCCGGCTGCGCGGTGTGATCAAGGGCAGTCCCGCCTACTGCCTGCTGGAGGAGTGGATCGGCAAGCGGCCCCCGCCGGAGTTCTTCGACAAGGCCCTGCACATCATCCGCGACTTGTTGGGGCTGCTCCCCGAGGACCAGCGCGGCGGCGGGGTGCGCGGCCTGGTCTCCTGCTGCACGGAGATCGCCGCCGCCTCGGGCGGCCTGCTCGGCCTGGGATCGCGCATTTCCGGCGTCGAGCGCGAAGCCCTGACCCGCATCGCTCTCGAACTCGAAGCCGGTCACGCCGGCGCGGCGCGCGGCGTCGTCGAAGAGATCTACGGCGGTCAGGCCGGTTAACCTGCGATGCCGCCGGCCCTGTTCCCCTTCGCCGATTACTGGTGGTTCTACGCCGGATTCACCGCCTTCGTGCTCCTGCTCATCGCCCTCGATCTGGGCATCTTCCACCGTCAGGCGCACGCCGTCTCCTTTCGGGAAGCCACCCTTTGGAGCGCGATCTGGGTCAGTCTGGCGCTCCTCTTCAACTATTGCCTCTATCTTTACGCGGCCTGGCATCTCGGGCAGGTGGAACGCCTGGCCGCGATCCCCGGCTTCGATCCCCAGGCGGCCGCCCGCCAGGTTGGCCTGGAATTCCTCACCGGCTACCTGGTCGAGAAGGCGCTTTCGGTGGACAACGTGTTCGTCTTCGCCGTGGTGTTCGCCTACTTCGGAATTCCGGACAAGTATCAGCACCGGGTGCTGTTCTACGGCATCCTGGGCGCGCTC
>CAKZVG010000053.1 GCA_937921835.1 uncultured Bryobacteraceae bacterium
CAGGAAGGCTTTCCGCAGCGGCGGTGGGACAGCGCAAGCGAACCGGGAAGAGCGTCGTCCGGGACACGGAAGCGCGCCAGCAGGAGGCGTGCGCGGCGGCGGAGGCGGGAGGCAACGGCGCCGCGGGGAGAAGGGATGCCGTCAGCATGGTTCATCTGGCCGTAATCTTACCAGCAGAACGACAAGAAAACAAGACCTCAGAAAAATGGTTTTGATGCGATCACTTCAGCTTGACCGCACCGGGTGACCCGACAGCCGTCCAGCCCGGGCGCGGATTCGGAGCGTAATCCGCCGCCCGCAATCCGGCTCAGCGCGCTCTTCCCCAAAACGGGTAAGCACCCGCCCTACAGGGCGCGGAGCCCCCCGGTTCAACCGGTCCCCTGCCGCAACCTTCCGCTCCCGTCCGGGTTCGCTATGGACGGCTTTTCTGAACCGCCGCGATTTTCCCGGTTCCGCCGCAGCCGCCGCGCCACGGCGGCCGGATGTCGCCGTCATCGGGCTGACGGCCTGGGTTGCGCCGGTCCTGGAACCCAGGGTACCAAGGACATCCCCGCGCACACCGATTCGAACGCCCGCACCGGCGTGCGTTTCGCCATCGGCGACGTCCCCTGCCGGGGGTGCAGTCCCACGCGCGGCGGCCAACTTCGGGCTGCCGCTTACCGAAACCACTTTCGCGGAGTCGATAAAAAGGCTCGGACACGCGACTGGCGGGTCACGGAAGTGGCGCCTCGGCTGCCGCTCCGAGTATCACTCGCAAACGCGTGGCTTCGACAACAAGGAGTACCTCGGGGACGCGCTGACCCGCCATCGCCATCCTGCGTCGGCGCCGTGCTTGCCGCGCCGCGCGAGACGGGGCCTCGATAACAACAACCTGAGCATCCTCATTAAGCGGCAACGGCGGGCCTGCGTCCGCCCACGCTTCCCGCAGCGGCCACCGGTTCCATCCCTGCGGATGCCCGCCTGGACGGCGTGAACCTGCCTCCGTTCGGCGCCGGAGGCTCCGCCGGCGGCCCGCACAAGCGCTTTTATTGGCGCTTCGATGAACCGTACGCGCTGCGCGCGGGGGGCTCGAAGCAGGCCGCTTCGCTCCCCCAGTGGACTGGAATTCGCAGTTCCCGGAACCCCGCTGGCTCACCCGCCGCCACCACCCCCGCACCAAGCCCGGAAATAGCGGCGCTACCAGAGCGCTACAATGGGTCTCCCAGGAGGCGCCTCATGCAACAGCATTCCGATCCCGGCACTTCACGCCGGAATTTCCTGCGAGCCTCGGCGGCGCTCCCCGTTGCCGCCTGCGCCCACGCCGCCGGCTCCGGCGTCATCAAGGTGGGCGTCATTGGCTGCGGCGGGCGCGGCGAGATGGCCGCCATGAACGCCATGAACGCGGGCAGGGACGTGCGCATCGTGGCCATTGCCGACATCCGCCTGGACCGCATCCAGGAATCCCGCAACAAGCTGCGCCTACAGTACGGCGAGCAGGTGGCGGTCGACGACCAACACTGCTTCACCGGCTTTGAAGCCTACCAACACGTCATCGCCAGCTCCGACGTCGTTATCATCGCCAACGCCGCCAAGTTCCACCCGCTGCACATGAAGGCGGCCATCGAAGCCGGCCGGCACGTTTTCGTCGAGAAACCGCACGCCATCGACCCGGCCGGAATCAAGGTGGTCCGCGAAGCCTGCGAACTGGCGCGCCGCAAGGGCCTCTCGGTGGTTTCGGGACTCCAGAGCCGCTACCATCCCGGCTACCAGGAGACCATGCGCCGCGTTCACGACGGCGCCATCGGCGACATCGTCGCCATCCAGGAGACCTGGCTGCGCCCGCCCTACGTGCTGCGCCCGCGCAAGCCGGGCCAGCCGGAACTCGAACACCAGGCCAGCAACCAGTACCATTTCCACTGGCTGTGCGGCGACGACGTCCCGCAGACCCTCATCCACAACCTGGACCGCTCCAGTTGGGCGATGCGCAACCAGGCGCCGGTGCGCGCCTGGGGCATGGGCGGCCGCTCCACGCTCCAAGGCGAAATCTACGGTAACGTCTTCGACCACCACGCCGTGGTCTACGAGTTCGCCAACGGCGTGCGCATCTACGCCTACTGCCGCACCATCGGCAACTGCTACAACGAGAACTCCAGCCTCATCCTCGGAACCAAGGGCCGCTGCGACCTGCTGAAACTCACCATCACCGGCGAGACGAATTGGAAGCAGCCCGGCACGCAATCCAAGAACCCGGCCTACGATCTCGAGCACGTGGCGCTGTTTGACGCCATCCGTTCCGGCAAGCCCGTCAACAACGGCGACTATATGGTGCGCAGTACGCTCATCACCCTGATGGGGCAATTCTCCTGCTATACCGGCAAGGAAGTCACCTGGGAGCAGATCTCGAATTCTGATTACTGCCACCTGCCGCGCCCGGAAGACGTGCGGGAGGGCATCGAGCCCCCCGTGAAACCGGGACCCGACGGCACCTATCCGCTTCCCTTCACGCCCGGCGTCACGCAGTTGCTGTAACTAAGGAACTCCCCGCCGCGGCGCCCTGCCCGTCGGCCGGGGCATCGAAGCCCGGCCCGCGGATCTGCGAATCGTCGCTGACTTGTAACGCGCCACTCCGCTATGCTGGTTCTCTGCCATGGAGCAAGAGGCTACCCCGCCCAGGGTTTCGGCCCTGATCGTCTCGTATAACTGCGTGGACAACCTGCGGCGCTGCCTCGAAGCGCTGGAGAAGTCCAGCCCGAGGGAGACGCTGGAAGTAATCGTCGTCGACAATGGCTCCCGCGACGGCAGCGCCTCGCTCGACGGCGAGTTCCCCAAAGCCATCTTCCTTCGCCTGCCGCGCAACTTCGGCCGGGCTAAGGCGCTGAACATCGCCATGCGCTCGGCCCATGCCGATTACCTGCTGCTGTTGGCGCCGGAGGTGGAGGTGCGCCCGGATACGGTTTCCGCTCTCGCCGCGCGGCTCGACGCCGACTCCGAGGCCGTGGCCGCCGCTCCCCTCTTGGTGGACGCCGCCTGCCGGCCCCTGTCTGAGGTGCAGCCGCTGCCCACGCTCAAGACCCTCGGCCCCCTCGCCTGGCGGAGCGAGCCCCTGGAGACTCTGCCCATCGACCCCGCCGGCGCCGAAGCCGTCCCGATTCCCTTTCCCGACTTCCGCGCCATCCTGCTGCGCAAGTTCTTCATCCGCGGGCTGAACTATTTCGACGAGCGTTACGGCCATCACTGGCTGGACGCCGAGCTCTCCATGCAGATCCGCCGCGCGGGCAAGAAGGCCTTACTGCTGGCCGGCGTCAAGGTCCTGTGCCATCCCGCCCAAACCTCGTTCTCCCTCCCCACCAGCGCGCTCGCGGCGCTCGCCGCCGACCGCGCCCTGGGAGCGGCCACCTACGCGGCCAAGCACTTTGGCATGCTGGCCGGCCTCAAGCTGCGCGCCGCCCTGGTGTTCGGTTCCCTCGCACGCACGCTCGCCGCCGCCGCCGCTTTCCGTAACCCGGGCTTTGAATTCGGCCGCTTCTACGGCATCCTCACCGGACAGAAGATCGACGGCTCACAGTCCGCGCTCTGACCGCGCCGCCGGCAGCTTGATCTCGACCTCCAAGCCGGGGTGCGCGTTGCGCGCGCGGATGGACCCCTTGTGCAGCTCAACCGCTCGCCGAGCGATCGCCAGCCCCAGTCCCGCGCCGCCGCCCCGGCGG
>CAKZVG010000054.1 GCA_937921835.1 uncultured Bryobacteraceae bacterium
CGCCGACGTTGGCCAGGTGGGAGAACAGCTTCACGCTGTCGATGAACTTCCGCCCGGCTTCGTAGCCCCCCTTGATCCCGAAGGAAAACACCGCGCCCGCACCTTTGGGCAGGTACTTGCGCGCCAGCTCATAGTAGGGGCTCGAGGGCAGCGACGGGTACTTCACCCAGCTCACCAGCTTGTGGCCCTCAAGAAACTGCGCCGCGGCGAGAGCGTTCGAAACATGCCGGTCCATGCGCGGTCCCAGCGTTTCAATCCCTTGCAGGATGAGGAAGGCGTTGAAGGGACTGAGGCAGGTGCCCATGTCGCGCAAACCTTCGACGCGCGCCTTGATGATGTAGGCCAGCGGACCGAAAGTCTCGCTGAATTTCATGCCGTGGTAGGCGCGCGAGGGCTCGGTCAGTTGCGGAAAGTTGCCCTTGGACCAGTCGAACTTGCCGCCGTCGGCGATGATCCCGCCGATCGAATTCCCGTGGCCGCCCATGAACTTGGTGAGCGAGTGCACGACGATGTCGGCCCCGTAATCGATCGGGCGGCACAGGTAGGGGGTGGCGAAGGTGTTGTCGATGATCAGCGGCAGGTTGTGCTCGTGGGCGATGTTGGCCACCGCTTCGATGTCCAGCACGTTGCCGCGCGGGTTGGAAATCGTCTCCCCGTACAGGCACTTGGTTTTCGGCGTGATGGCGCGCCGGAAGTTCTCCGGATCGTCGGGATCGACAAACACCGTCTGGAAGCCGAGCTTGCGGAAGCTGACGTCGAACTGCGTGTAAGTGCCGCCATAGAGCGTGCTGGCGGCCACCATCTCGTCGCCCGCCTCCAGCAGGCTGCTCACGGCGATGAACTGAGCCGCCTGTCCGGAGGACATGGCCAAAGCGGCGGCGGCGTTTTCAAGCGACGCCACGCGCTCCTCCAGCACCGCGTTGGTGGGGTTCATGATGCGGGTGTAGATGTTGCCGAACTCCTGGAGCGCGAAGAGCGCGGCGGCATGGGCGGAATCCTTGAAGACGTAGGACGTGGACTGGTAGATCGGCACCGCGCGGGCGCCGGTGGTTGGATCCGGCTGGTAGCCGGCGTGGAGCGCGCGGGTGTTGAATCCCAGGGGGCGTTCGGGTTGGTCTGGCATACAAACCTAGTATACCCGATCGGGAACGAGGAGATGACGGGTGAAATACAGATTGATGTCCCCGGGCAGACCGCTGGGAATCCGGGCCAGGTAAAAAACGGACCCAAGATACGGTCAAGAAAGCACGTATTTGGGCGATACGGATCTTTTAGGCCTGATTCATGATTCCCGCTCTTGCCGCCGCCTTTAGCATGGAGAGCGGAAACTCCGCCGGTTTGCTCTGTGGCGGCGCGCTCGCCGCCTTGCTTCTCGGCTTGGCCGTCCTGCTGGGCGTGCGCCGCCAACAGCGCCAGAGCGCGCGCCACCTTCAGGAGCGCCTGCGGCGGGCGGAAGCGGCTCTAAGCGCGCGGGCGGAGTTTCTGGCCAGCATGAGCCACGAAATCCGCACCCCGCTCAACGGAGTGCTGGGGCTGGCGGACCTGCTGCTGGAGACCAGGCTGGAGGACGATCAACGCGAATACGTCACGGCTATGCGCCAGTGCGGCGAGACCCTGCTGCGGCTGGTGAACGAGATCCTGGATCTCTCCCGCATCGACGCCGGCAAGCTGGAACTGGAGAAAACCCCCTTCAACCCGGCCGAGGTGGCCGAGCACGCGGCCACGCTCTTTGCGGCGCGCGCCTTCGCGAAAGGGCTGGAGTTGACGTGTCTGGTCCGGAGCGGGTTTCCGGCCGAGGTGCGCGGCGATCCGGGCCGGCTGGGACAGGTGCTCGCCAATCTGATCGGCAACGCGGTGAAGTTCACCGCGCAGGGAAGCGTGGAACTGGAAGCCGCGGCTGAGCAGATCCGGGAGGGGGCCGTGCTGCTGCGCTTCGAGGTCCGCGACACCGGCGCGGGCATTCCCGCCGCGCACCTGCCGAAGTTGTTCGGACGTTTTGCGCAAGGCCACCCGGGCTCGGGCGGCAGCGGTCTCGGGCTGGCTATTTCCAAGCGCCTGGTGGATTCCATGGGCGGTTCTATCGAGGTGGAGAGTGAAGAGGGCCACGGCGCCACGTTCCAGGTCCGGATTCCGTTTGAGACGCCGCCCGGTCCGCGGCGCTGCCCGCCTGCGCCGCGCTTCGCCGGCAAAGCCATGGCGGCGGCGCGCAGTCCGCTGCTGCGGAGGGTTCTGAGTGAGTACCTCGCAGAACTGGGTTTCTCGGTCCTGGGCGTCTTGCCCGAGGAAGTTGCCGCGGCGCTGTCGGAGGCGGCCGCGGCCGGCGAGCCGGTCCGGCTAGCGCTGGTGGAGATCCCGCACCCGGAAGCGGACCCTGAGACGCTGCGGCGGGCAGCCAGCGCGGGCACGCGCTTGGCTGCCATCGCGGCCCCGGGGGTGGATCCGGGCCCGGAGGGCTCGCTGTACTGCGCGCTCCTGCGCAAGCCGGTGCTCTGGCGGCACCTGGAGCAGGTAGCTGCCGGTGTGCTCAACCTCGGGGAACCCGGCGCCGCGGGCGGAACCCGGGCGGCCGTGACGGCTCAGCGGGCGTGCGAAGCCCTCAGGAACTCCCGGCTCTGATGCGGTACCACGACCACTCCGCCCTCGCTGACCTCGTACCCCGCCGCGCGATCCGCGGCGTGATCAAAGCCGATCACGGACCGCTCCGGGATCTGCACGGCCGCGTCCACGATGGTCCTCCGGATGCGGCTGTAGCGGCCCACCTGCGCGTTGGGCATCAGGATCGAGTCCTCCACTTCGCAGTAGCTGTTGACGCGCACGCCGGGCGAGAGCACGCTGCGCACCACGCGCCCGCCCGAGATGATGCAGCCGGGTGAGATGATGGAGTCGATCGCGATGCCCATCCGGCGGCCTTCCTGGGCGAAGACGAACTTGGCGGGCGGCTGCTGCACCATCCGGGTCCGGATTGGCCAGCGGGTGTCGTAGAGATTGAACTCCGGGGTCACCGAGACCAGGTCCATGTTGGCTTCGTAGAAGGCGTCAATGGTTCCCACGTCGCGCCAATACCGGGCGCGTTTGTCGTTGAGGTCCCGGAAATCGTAGGCCACCGTGCGCCGCCGCGCGAGTTCGCGGGGGATGACGTTACGCCCGAAGTCGTGTTGTGAGTTCTCGTCCTGCGCGTCCGCCATCAGCGCTTCGATGAGCGCCCGGGTCTCGAACACATAGATGCCCATCGAGGCGCTGACCATGGATGGATCGAAGACCGACCGGGCCGGGTTGCCATGCTGGGGCTTCTCCTCGAAGCCCAGGACGCTGTAATCCGGCGCGATGCGGACGACGCCGAAGCGGCCGGCCTCTTCCGGCCCGACCTGGATGGTGGCGAGGGTGATCTCGGCCTGGTGCTTCCGGTGCCAGTCGAGCATCTCGTGATAATTCATCTTGTAGATGTGGTCGCCGGACAGGATCAGCACCTGGGAAGGGTTCTCGCTCAGGATGCTCTCGATGTTCTGGTACACGGCGTCGGCGGTGCCCAGATACCAGTCCTCGTGGACC
>CAKZVG010000055.1 GCA_937921835.1 uncultured Bryobacteraceae bacterium
TGGAAAGCAGAAGACCGCGCATGGAAACCAGGATTATACTTCAGGCATGGAACGTCTCCTGGCCCTGTCCGGCGTCGCGTTGTTTGCGCTCGCTTGCCCGGGCGGCACACAGCCGAAGCCCGCGGCCCGGGAGTATAGGGCCCACGGCGAGGCCGGCGGCGCCGCGTTCGGCGCCGAGTACCTCGTCCGCAGCATCCCGGGCGGGCGCGAGATGCACTTCACGGGCGGCTACCTGGTGGTCGAGGTCGCGGTCTATCCCGGAAAAGGCCAGCCGCTGATGGTGGCGCACTCGCATTTCACGCTGCGCTTGAACGGCCGCAAGCAGGTGTTATTCGCCCAGAGTCCGGGGATGGTGGCGGCGTCTCTCAAGTACCCGGACTGGGAACACCGGCCTTCCCTCACCGGGACGGCCGGCACGGGCGACGCGGGAGTGATCATCGGGCGGCCGCGAAGCTCGGAGCGCTTTCCAGGCGATCCGCGGCCGGGCCAGGAGCGTCTGCCGCGGCCGCCGCGCGCGCCGGATGCGGGTCCTCCCGGGGGCATCGAACGGGAAGAGCGGCAACCGCCGCACGAAGCCGCCATCGCCGCCGCGCTGCCGGAAGGCGAGGCGGCACTGCCGGTGAGCGGAGTCCTGTACTTCGCCTATCGGGGCAAAACCACAGCCATCCGGAAAGCCGAACTGGTTTACAAAGGACCGGCGGGCAGCCTTACGCTGCGGCTGCTGGATTGAGGCGGGTCCGGCGCGGGCCGGAAATCACGCCCCGGCCGGGGATTCGGAGTGCCGCGTGAGCCAGCGGTCGAGCATGTGGGCCAGTTCTTCGGGGTGAATCGGCTTGGACAGATAGTCGTCCATGCCGGCGCAGAGGCAGCGGTCGCGGTCATCGCGCATCGCATGGGCGGTCATGGCGACGATGGGCGTGTGGCGGACGGAACCCTCGCGCCGCCGCACCTCGACGGTGGCCTCGAAGCCGTCCATGCCGGGCATCTGGCAGTCCATCAGCACCAGGTCGTAGCTCCGCTTGGAGAGAGCGGCCAGCACCTGGTGCCCATCGGCGGCGATATCGGCGGAGTAGCCGAGTTTTTCCAGCAGCCGCAGGGTCAACCTCTGGTTGACCGCGTTGTCCTCGGCGATCAGGATCCGGCTGCGGGACGTTTCCGGGCCGGGCGCCGGCGGCAGCGCGCTCCGCGCCGCGTTACAGAGCGCCTCGGTAACCGTCTCGGGCGCGCCCAGCGCCGCCGCCACGGCGGATCGCAGCAGAGAGTCCCGGACGGGCTTGCCACTCCAGGCGCTGACGCATCCGCCGGGCCCGGGTTGCCGCCGGGGGTAGCCGAGCGGGCACATAACGATGACGCGGGGACTTGGAGCAAGCGCGAGGGCCGTAGCCGCCTCGACCACCTGCCAGCCGTCCTCACCAGCAAGGTTCAGGTCCAGCAGCAGCAGATCGCACGGGGGAGCATCCTCGCCGCTCCGCCGGAGGCGGGCGATCGCCTCTCCGGCCGACGCCGCCTCCTCGACCTCCAGCCCCCAGTCCTCGAGTTGCAGCCGGAGCAGCGAACGGGCGGCGGCATTGTCCTCGGCCACCAGCACGCGGCCGAGGAAGCGGGGCGTCAGCGGCTGTGTGGCGGCTTGCGACAGCGGAAGGGTGAACCAGAAAGTCGATCCCGATCCGGGCACGCTCTCGAGGCCGATGCTTCCGCCCATCATCTCAACCAGTTGGCGGGCGATGGCCAGGCCGAGCCCGGTGCCTCCGTAACGGCGGCTGGTGGATCCGTCGGCCTGCGAGAAAGGCTCGAAGATCCGGGAGCGCGCATCCTCGGCGACTCCGATTCCGGTGTCGGTGACCTCGAAGCGCACGAGGGAGCGGCCGCCGCCGGAGGCCAGACGGCCACGCAGAGTAACATGGCCGCTGGCCGTGAACTTGATCCCGTTGCCAACCAGGTTGATGAGCACCTGCCGCAGCCGGCCCGGATCGCCGTTCAGCAGGTCCGGCACGCCGGCGTCAATGTGGCAGGCCAGTTCCAGCCCTTTCGCCCCCGCTCTCTCGGCGAGCATCTCGATGACCAACTCCACCGTCTCGCGGAGGCGGAAATCGACCGCCTCCAGCGAGAGCCGGCCGGCTTCGATCTTGGAGAAATCGAGGATGTCGTTGATGATGTCGAGCAGGTATTCGGCCGAGCGGCGCACCGCGCCGGCGTATTCGCGCTGCTGCGGGCTCAACTCGGTATCGAGCAGCAGACTGTTCATTCCGATGATGCCATTCATCGGGGTGCGGATCTCATGGCTGACGTTGGCCAGGAACTCGCCTTTCAGCCGCGAGGCCTCCAGCGCCGCGTCGCGGGCCTGCATCAATTCCCGCGACTGCCGGATCAACTGGCCCGACTGGCATTCGAGCCGTTCCCGTACGGCCTCGAGTTCCCGGGTGTGGCGGAGAAGTTCCGCCTCGGTTTCCTTGAGATGCGAAATGTCGGCCAGGGCGCCCTCGAAGTAGAGCGCCCCGCCGCGGCTATCCCGCACCACGTGGGAATGTTCAAGGACCTGAACCAGCGTTCCGTCGCGCCGCTTCAGAACCAGCTCCAGGTTCCGGATCTCCCCTTCCTTCACCAGCCGTTCCAGGCAGCGCTTCCGCTGCGCCGGATCCGCGTACAGCTCGCGGCCGACGTCGAGCGCTTTGAGTTCATCTTCCGTCTCGTAGCCCAGCAGGCGGACCAGCGCTGGATTGGCCGCCAGAATCCGCCCTTCCGGCGTGGTCTGGTAAACCCCCACCGGAACGCTCTCAAACAGCGAGCGGTAGCGGTTCTCCGACGCGGCCAGCGCCAGCCCGGCCCGCTTTCGTTCGGTGATGTCGCGGACGATGATCTGGACCGCGGGACGGTTCCAGTAGGTCGAGAGAGCGAAGGCGATCTCGACAGCCATCTCCCGCCCGTCAAGCGCGGTCAGGGATACTTCGATGGGGCGGACATCGGCGCCGGACAGGACCCGCTCGATGCTGCGCACGGTTTCCTGGCGGGCGCCAGGCTCGACCAGGTCCGGAAAACTCAGACTCCGGCCGCTGGCACCGCCGGGAAGTCCGAAGAGCGCCATGGCGGCGGGGTTGACGAACACCAGCTTTCCGTCGCACTGGACCGCGATCGCGTCCGGAGAACGGTCCACCAGACGGCGGTAACGCTCCTCGCTTTCTTGCAGCGCGGCCTTGGTGATGTGCTCAATCAGATCGCGACGGTAGACGCGCAGCAACACCACGGGGAAGATCGCCAACATGCAGAAGACGGCGGCGAGCAGGTTCAGGTAGTTCCACCGGTCCCGCACCGCCGCTTCCAGATCTTCCCGCCGCCGCAGGGTCGTGCGCAGCGCGCCATCGACCTCCCTGGACAGGGCAGCCCCCAGACCTCTTGCGCCAACCAGGAAAGCGCCCGGCGACGCGGCCTGCACGGCCAGGGCGTCGATGCGCCGCACCCATTCCGCCAGTTCCTCCGCCAAACGCCCTTTGGCCGGCAAGGCAGCGAGGGCGCGGCGATACTCTCCCAGAGCCGCATCCGTTCCCCCTTCGGCGCGCTTCTCCAGGTCCCGGGCGAGGCCCTGCGCCGCCTGCCGGAGCGCTTCGAGCGATTCCGCCGTTTGCCGGGTATTCTCGATCTCCCAGTACCCGCTCTTGATGGACTCTACCACCGAGTAACTGGAAAGAACCGTGAAAAGCGCCAGCGGGGCTGTCAGGTACGTCCACCGGAAATAGTGCAGGTGCATTTTCATGGACCGAACTCGCAACGACTGCGCACCGTCTGAGTGGGAGACCGGCCAGGTCCGCTTCGGCCGCACTCCCGGACGCTCCTTAATTGGCTACACCCAGTCTATCGGCGGGGTATGTCCAGACCTTGATAAAAATACTTAGGGACTTTCACGGCATTTCGCACAGCGAACCAAGCGCTACGGCTGCAAAATGTAAGCTGACATACTGATTCCGGCCACAGCCCGGCCCGCCTGACGGCGGCACGATCCTCAGAATTTTCGGCACGATTCTCAGAGATCCGCCGGCCTGCGGGCGGCTATACTGCAACTTCGGGCGGGCGTTCGAAAGGAGCCTGCGAGCATGGCCGTAATCGCGATCGATCTGGGAACCACCGGCGCCAAGGCCGCCGTCTTCGATGGCGCGAGGATGTTGGGGCTGGCCTACCGCCACTACGACTACGTTTCGCCCGAGGATGGATGGGCCGAGCAGGACGCCGAAGGGGTGTGGGAACTGGTCGGCGCCAACGTCGCCGCGGCGCTCGAGGCGGCCGGGGATCCCGCGGTCGAGGCCATCTGCGTTTCGGTGCAGGGCGACGCCATCATCCCCATCGACGCCCAGGGCCGGGCCCTGCATCCCGCGATTCTCGGGATGGACACGCGCAGCCACCGCGAGGCGGCCGATCTGGAGGCGCGTTTCGGGCGCGGGCCGCTCTACTCGGCCACCGGCATGCCGTGTGAGCCGCTGAACGCCATCACGAAGATCTTCTGGCTGGAGCGCAACCGGCCGGAGTTGAAGGCGTCCCTGTGGAAGTACGTCCACTATGAAGAGTTCCTGCTGATGAAGATCGCTGGCGTCCCGGCGGTCGATTTCAGCATGGCATCGAGGACCGGGGCCTTCGACCCGGTTTCCAAGGACTGGGCGCCGCCGGTTCTGGAAGCGGTGGGCATCGAAGCGGGGCAACTCGGCAACGTGTCGCCGCCGGGTGTTCCGGTGGGCATCGTCCGCCGGCCGGTGGCGGAAGCCTGGGGCATCAGCCCGCACGCGCTGGTGGTCACCGGCGGACACGATCAGTGCCTGTCGGCGATTGGCGCGGGAATCATCGAACCCGGCCTGGCCT
>CAKZVG010000056.1 GCA_937921835.1 uncultured Bryobacteraceae bacterium
CACCGACGGAGAAAGCTACGGCCACCACCACCGGCACGGCGAAATGGCGCTGGCCTATGCGCTGCACCATATCCAGGAGACCGGCATGGCCAAGCTCACCAACTACGGCGAGTACCTGGCCAAACATCCCCCTGAGCATGAAGTCGAGATCAAGGAGCGCACCGCCTGGAGCTGTGTGCATGGCGTCGAGCGGTGGAACAGCGACTGCGGCTGCAACTCCGGCCGCCCGGGCTGGAACCAGCAGTGGCGCCGCCCCCTCCGGGAGGCGCTCGACTGGCTGCGGGACGAAATCGCCCCGCGCTTTGAAGAAAAGGCCGGCCAGTACCTGGTGGATCCCTGGGCGGCCCGCGACGGCTACATTGCCGTCTTGTTGAATCGGGGCGAGGAGAGCCGCCGCGAGTTCCTCGAACGCTACGCGCGCCCGGGTCTGGATCGCGCCGCTGAACTCACCGTCTGGAAGCTGCTTGAAATCGAGCGGCACGCCATGTTGATGTACACAAGCTGCGGCTGGTTCTTCGACGAGTTATCGGGAATCGAAACCGTGCAGGTGATCCAGTACGCCGACCGCGTCATCCAGCTCGCCAGCGCGGTCTTCGGCGATTCGGTCGAATCCCGCTTCATCGGCAAGCTGGCGGTCGCCAAGAGCAACATCCCCGAATACGGCGACGGCGCCCGCATCTATGAGCGGTTCGTGAAGCCCGCCCGCATCGACCTGCACAAGGTGGCCGCCCACTACGGCATCAGCTCGATGTTCCATTCCTATCCGGACCGCAGCCGCATCTACAGCTACACCGCCGAGCGCCAGCACCTTCAGACGATGGAGGCGGGGCGGATGAAGCTGCACTTCGGGCGCGCGAAATTCGTCTCCGGAATCACCACCCACGAAGCAGAGTTGACGTTCGGCTTCCTGCACTTTGGCGATCACAACATCACCGGGGGCGTGCGCGAGTTCCAGGGGGAGGACCGCTACCGCCAGCTCGCCGACGAACTGAGCGGGCATTTCGGACGCGCCGACGTGCCCGAGGTCATCCGGCTGCTCGACAAGGGCTTCGGCGGCAACGTCTACTCCCTGCGCTCCCTGTTCCGCGACGAGCAGCGCCGCATCGTCAGCGGAATCCTGAATACCACGCTGCACGACGCCGAGACCATGTTCCGCCAGTTCTACGAACGCCAGGCGCCGCTCATGCGCTTCCTGAGCGGCCTGCGGATCCCCCTGCCGCGGGCTTTGTACACCTCCGCCGAGTTCGCCCTCAACAGCTTCATCCGCGAGGAACTGGAACGCGAAGAGCCGGATTTCGAGCGGGTCGCCAGCCTGCTTTCCGAGGCCCGGCAGTCGCAGCTCGAGTTGGAAGCGACGGCCCTCGAATACACCTTCCGGATGCGAATCGAGCGGCTTGCCGGGCAGCTCTCCGCCGATCCGCTCAACCTGGAGTTGGCGGCCGCTCTGGAGGCGGTCCTCGAAGTCGCGCGCAAGTTGCCCTTCGCGGTGAACCTGCGGTCGGTGCAGAACATCTGCTACGCGATCCTGCACGCCGACTACCCCCTCATGGCCGAGAAGGCCGCGGCCGGTGGCGGCGAGGCGAGCCGCTGGGTGGAAACGTTCGGCAGGCTTGCCGGGCTGCTCTCGCTGCGGCTGCCGGCCGACTGAAACCGGGCCTCGCCCTGGCGGCGGCGGGACGGCGGGACCCAGGGGCGGAGTTCAGCGTAACCCGCTGCCGTTGAGATGCGGCCGGTATTGCATGTCGGCCGTCAGGATGTGGCCCTCCAGCCAGTTCTTCAGGAAGCGGAAAACAGCCACGCTCAGCACGGCCCGCGAGGCTTGCAGGTCGGCGCTGTAGCGCGCTACCGACTGCGTGAAGCCCCGGTGGAGGGTGAGATGGTGGGCCACGTCCGGGTAGCTGTAGCGCTGGAGGATCCGCTCTTCGGTGCTGAAATGCTCTTCGGTGTAGGCCGCCAGTGCGGCGAGGATGCTGCGCATCGCGCGATAGCCGCGCGCCTCGGCGATGGCCACGCCCAGTTCGTCGATCGCCGCGATCAGCTTGGCGTGCTGGAGGTCGAAGGCGCGCACGCCGACACTGTACTCATCCTTCCAGACGAAGTGTGGCGCCTCCATACGGCTCATCCGGCGCGGTCTTTCCGCCCCGCCTCCTGCCGCCCGTCCCGGGCCGAAGCCACCGAGAAATACTCAATGAACCGCTTCTTTGGCTTCGGCTGCCGGATATGCAGCATCTCCCGCGCCAGCTCCTGGAAGCGCTTTCCAAAATCCGTGTTCGCATCCACCGCCCCGCCGGCGGCCAGCGCCCGGTGAACGCCGGCGTAGTCGTTGGGGAACTGGAAGGCTACCGGCGTCTCCAGTAGTCTCTCCACCTGCTCCGCCGTCATGGCATCCCGCCGGCTGACGCGGTTCAGAGCCAGCCAGACGCGCTCGCTCAAGCCTTCGCCCTGGAGGAAGACCAGCTTTTCGCGCGCCAGGTGCAGCGCCGGCAGTTCGGGCGTCGTGACCAGAAACACCCGCTTGGACTCGTGGATCAGGTTGATCGAGTACTTCTCCATGTTGCCGGAGAGGTCCATCACGATCACCCGGTAGAGCCGGCGCGCGAAATCCAGCAGGTGCCGCAGTTGGAAGGTGTCCACCCGCATCTCCAGGTTCATCCGCCCGGCGTGCAGCACGTCCAGGTTTCCCAGACTGGTTACCAGCCGCGGCCAGAGGCGCTCGTCCAGGTTCGCCGCGTGGCGGCAGGCGTCCAGCACCGAACATTCGTTTTGCAGCTTCAGCATGAACCGCAGCATGCCGCTGTTCAGATCCAGGTCGGCCAGCAGCACGCGGGTATCGGGCTGGGCTGCCAAAGCCACGGCCGCGTTCAGGGCGACCGTGGACGCCCCTACTCCCGCTTTGGCGGGCAAGACCGTGAACGCCAGATCAGAGGAGGGGAAGGCGGGGGGCTTCCGCGTGACCGCTTCGCCCAGCCGCCCCACCATGCTCTCCAGTTCCGGGCGGCTGACCGGCGCCGTGACAAGCTCCCGGATCCCGGCCCGCATCAACTCCAGCAGAACATCCGGCTCGCAGCTCCGGTGGATGGCCGCGATTTGAATGCCGGGCACGGACTGCCCCGCCTCCCGCGCCAGTTCGAAGGCCCGCTCGCGAGCCGCCAGGCTCAAAAACAGGACCTGCGGAGCATGCACGGTCAGGATCAGCGGCAGCTCGCCGGGGCCGGGATACCGGTCCAGCCGCCTGACGATGGCCAGCCCGGTTTCCGGGGCCGCCGCGGCCAGTTCCGCCGCCAGATCTTCGTCCGGCGAGATGACGATCGCGCGCAGCATGGCTCTTAACTTAGTGCCGCGCGGGCGCTTTCTCTCGCCCGCCGGTTGCGGCCGGAATTCCGGTAAACTGAGAGAGGTCAAGAAAATGTCCCGCCCCGTGCTCATCTTCCCCGCCCTGCTCGCGCTTCTGGCGGCCTCGGGTTGCAAAAAGTCCCCTCCGCCCAACGTCGCCGCCACGGTCAACAACCGGGCCATCACCTTCGCCGAGCTGGACAAGCACTACCAGAGCCAGTTCTCCACTCCGCCCGAGCAGTCCAACGACGATCAGGTCATGATCCAGAAGCTCGAAGTGCTGCGCAGCCTGATCGACAACGAGATCATGCTTCAGCGGGCCGAAAAGCAGGGGCTGATGGCCACCGACGCCGACGTGGAAGCCAAGTTCAACGAGCTGAAGGCGCCGTACACCCAGGAGGAGTTCCAGAAGCAGCTCGAGGCGCGCAAGATGTCGGCCGACGACCTCAGGGCTCAACTGCGGCGCGACCTCAGCGTCCAGAAGCTCTTCAACAAGGAGATCACCTCCCGCATCTCGATCTCCGACAAGGACGTCGCCGATTTCTACGCCGCCAACAAGGCCGGCTTCAACCTGGTCGAGCCGCAGATCCACCTGGCGCAGATCTTCGTCTCCCCGCACGCCGACCCCAACGTCCGCAACCTCAAGAACGACAAGGCGCTCACCGAAGAGCAGGCGCGCAAGAAAGTCGAGATGCTGCTGGCGCGCATCCGCCAGGGGGAGGACTTCGCGCAGCTCGCGCAGAACTACTCCGAGGACCCCAACTCGGCGCCCAACGGCGGCGACATGGGCTTCATCCCCGAATCCGCCCTCGAAAAAGCCAGCGCCGACCTGCGCAAGCTCATCATGAGCCTGCCCCCGGGGAAAATCTCCTCGGTCAAAACCCAGGAAGGCTACCGCATCTTCAAGGTG
>CAKZVG010000057.1 GCA_937921835.1 uncultured Bryobacteraceae bacterium
GGCGGCGGGCGGGCGATGAATTCACCCAATGCCAGAGGACCCTGAGGCGAGCAAGGGATTCCAATGCGGGGCGAGCCTCAGCCGCCAGTTCGGCTCCCCCATCGAGGTTCGAGCCGCCGCCTGGGCGGCGCGACGGTCAACTCGGCAAGACCGGCCGTGGCGTGGTCCGTTCTGATCTGATCAAGTCAAGGGGCTTGAGCCGTCCGCATCGCGCCGCTGGCCCAAGCCGATGCCGTGCACGAAGAGCCGAGCGGTCCGGCGGTCCGCCGCATCCGGCAGCGGGAACACGCGGTGTGGCAGAAGCCGGAGTTCGAACGGCTGGCTGAGCTTTCGGTGTCCCACCTCATCCGGCCCGCAGGGCAAGCCCGTCTGCCCCCTGCTTTCCGTGCTGGGGCCGCACAGGCTGCCCGCCGGGTTCACCGAAACCCGTCCGCACCGGACTGGCCGGCAACGCCCTGGTGGAGGATAAGAGCGGTCCGGCGGAGCGCAAGCACCTGAGCGTGAATGCCGAGCTGAACTCTCATCCTCCGTGCGGCTTCGCCACGCTGGAAGTGATCGAGTTCGAATCGCTCGAAGAAGCCCGCGCCGCGCACGCCGGGGCGGTCCCGCGAGTGGCCCCAAGGCGGGTTGAAAACTCAGACCCATCCCGCATGGGAATCATTCTCCCGTTTCAGGCTGATTTCCGGATTGGGAAATGCTGACGGGCATGGGGCGTTTGAACAAGTGGCACAGACTGGGCAAGCCGAGCAGCGCCAGGACCAGCGTCGAGATCAGTCCGCCGAAGATCACCGTCGCCAGCGGGCGCTGGATGTCGGAGCCGATTCCCGTCGCGAAGGTGGCGGGGATGATGGCCAGCATGGCGATCAGAATCAGCATGACCCGCGGCCGGAACTGCGCGCAAGCGCCGGCCAGCACGGCTTCCTTGAGCGGCCGCCCATGCTCGCGCAACTGGCGGTTGATCTCGGTCAGGTAAAGCACCCCGTTCATCACCGCCACGCCAAACAGCGACACGAAGCCCACCGCCGCCGACACGCTGAAATGCATCTCGCGGAGATAAAGAGCAAGAATGCCGCCGGCGATCGAAAACGGCACGTTGGCCAGCACCAGCAGCGCGTCGACGGGCGAGCCAAAGGCCCAGAACAACAGCCCGAAAATGATCGCCACCGTGACGGGCAGGATCCAGGCCAGCCGCGCCCAGGCGCGCTCCAGGTTCTCGAACTGCCCGCCCCACTCGACGCGGTAGCCGGGAGGCAACTCGATCTCCCGCGCCAGGCGACGCTGCGCCTCGGCCACAAAGCCGCCCTGGTCGCGGCCCCGAATGTTCGTGCGCACGCTGATCTGGCGGCGATTCTCGCGCCGGGCAACGATGGTGGCGCCGTCGGCGACCGTGATGCGGGCCAGCCGCGCCAGCGGCACGCGGCTGCCGTCCGCCGTGGGAACGAGGATGCCGCCGATGCCGGCCAGCGTGCTGCGGGCTTCGGGCGCGTAGCGCACGGTGATGTCGAAGACGCGGTCGCCCTCGTACATGGCGGCTACCGGACGTCCGCCGACCGCCAACTCGATCACTTCCTGCACGTCGCTGACGTTGACGCCATAGCGCGCCACCTCGCCGCGGTCCACCTCGATGCGCAGTTGAGCCTGCTCCGGCTCCTGCTCGATGGCGGTGTCGGCCGCGCCGCGGATCCCCCGCAGCAGCCCGAGCACCTGGCCCGCCTTGGCGCGCAGCACTTTCAGGTCCGGACCGGTCAGGATCACCGCCAGGTCGGCCGAGGAGCCGGTGACCGCTTCCGTCACCATATCCACGATGGGCTGGGTGAAGTTGAACGTTGCGCCGGGGACGTTCGCCCGCAAGCGCTCCGCGATTTCCGCGGTGAGTTTTTCCTTCGACTTGGCGCGCGTCCACTCGCCATACGGCCGCAGCGCCACCAGGAACTCGTTCCGGTTGGGGCCAAACGGCTCGGTGTTCGATTCCTGGCGCCCGGTCTGCGACGTCACCAGGCTGACCTCCGGGGACCGCGCGATCAGGGCGCGGATCTCGCCCGCCACCTGAGCCGACTTCTCCAGCGAGATGCCGGCCGGCAGCACGGCGCGGATCCAGATGACTCCCTCGTCCAGATGCGGCAGGAACTCCGTGCCCACTTTTCGTTCCAAGGCGAAGCAGCCGCCCAGCACAACCAGCACCGCCACCACCACCGCCACGGAGCCGCGGAGCAAAGGCCGTAGAACAGCCTCGTAGCGGCGCGTCAGCCACGGAATCAGGGGATTGCTCCAGCCCCGCACTCCGTTCGGGAACACCCAGGTAGCCAGCACCGGCACCACCGTCAGAGCGAACAGCAGCGAGCCCAGGAGGGCGGCGGCAATGGTAAACGACATGGGCGTGAACAGGCGCCGCTCGACGCGTTCCAGGGTGAAAAGCGGGATGTAGGCGGCAATCAGGATGACGAGGGAAAAGAACACCGGGCGCTGAATCTGTTTCGCCGCTTCGTGAACGATCCGGAAGGCGCGCTCCCGGTCGAGCGGCTGCGGCTCGTGGCGCAGGCGCCGCACGATGTACTCCACCATCACCAGCGTGCCATCCACGATGATGCCGAAGTCGATGGCGCCCAGGCTCAGCAAGCTGGCCGGAATCCCCGCCAGGTACATCACCCCGAAGGCGAACAGCATCGACATGGGGATCGTCAGCGCCGTGAGGATGGCGGCTTCCAGGCTCCCCAGGAAGAACAGCAACACCAGGAAGACGATGATGAGTCCCTCCAGCAGAGTCCGCGACACGGTGCGGAGCGTGCTCTCGACCAGTTCCGTGCGGTCGTAGATCGGCGTGATCCGCACCCCCGCCGGCAACCCGCTGGAGTTGATCTCGTCCACCGTCCGGCGCACGCCCTTGAGGACCGCGCTGGGGTTCTCGCCCCGGCGCATGGCGACGATGCCCTGGACGAGGCCGGATTCCGCATCGAGACCGAAGATGCCGGTCCGCGGCGCGGCGCCGATCTTCACCTTCCCGACGTCGCGCACGAAGACCGGCGTGCCCCTCACCGCCGCCAGCACGACGTTCTCGATATCCGCCACCGACCGAAGCATACCCACGCCGCGCACCACCAGCGACTGCTCCCCGTGATCGAGCAGCGATCCGCCCGCGTTGCGGTTGTTCGCGCTCACCGCCTGGGCGATGCCGTCCAGGGTGAGGCCGTACTTGTACAGCGCCAGGGGATCGATCTCGATCTGGTATTGCTTCACCAGTCCGCCGAACGGGAAAACGTCCCCCACCCCGGGAACCTGCATCAGGCGGGGCGCGACAACCCAGTCCTGCAATTCCCGAAGCTCGATCTCACCGAGGCCGCCGCCTTCCAGGGTATAGCGGTACAACTCGCCCGCCGGCGTGGTGGGCGGCGCCAGCGAAGGAACCACGCCTTCCGGAAGCTCGACGTCGCGGAGTCTCTCGAGCACAAGCTGGCGGGCGTAATGATCCGCGGTCCCGTACTCGAAGGTGAGGTCGACGACGGACAGGCCAAAGATCGTCCGGGAACGGCGCGCGATGACGCGCGGCACCGAGTTCAAAGCGCGCTCGATGGGAACGGTGATCTGTTGCTCGACTTCCTCGGCGGCGTAGCCGGGCCGGAGAGTGATGACGATCACCTGGGTTTCGGAAAGATCGGGATAAGCCTCGATACTCAATTGGAAAAAGGCCCAGAGACCGAAGCCTGCCACACCCACGGCGAGCAGGACCGTCAGCAGCCGCTGGCGGAGGGCCAGCGGAACCAGACCGGCGATCAACGCGCGCCTCCGCTATTGGCCAGCAGAATCGCCCCCTCCACCACCACGCGCGTTCCCGCCTGCACGCCCGCCAGCAGCGGAATCCGCCCGCGCCCTACCGGTTC
>CAKZVG010000058.1 GCA_937921835.1 uncultured Bryobacteraceae bacterium
GATTGGATTGCCCTCCTTTGGGCAGTGTGTGGCGAGGCTCCGGCCAAGGAATTGCTCGCCAACGTCAATTATAGGAGGGCACACTCCTCTATTTCAGAGTGCAAGAGCCTGTCTTGGACAAGAGTGATAACGGACAGGACACTAGCTAGCGCCGCGGCTGGAACACCACCACCGCCAGCGGCGGCAGGGTCACGGCGATGCTGTGCTGGCGGCCGTGCATCGGTTCGGGATCGCTCGACACCAGCCCGCCGTTGCCCAGGTTCGAGCCTCCGAACACGGCGGCGTCGGTGTTGAAGACCTCCTCGTAAAAGCCCGGCTCGGGCACACCCAGGCGGTAGCCGCGGCGCGGCACCGGGGTGAAGTTGCAGGCGAACAACAGGAAGTTCTGGCGGTCTTCGGCCCGGCGCAGGAAAGCCACCACCGAACCTTCGATGTCGTGGAAATCGACCCACTCGAAGCCGCTCCAATGGAAATCCACCTGGTGGAGCGCCGGCTGCGAACGGTAGAACTTGTTCAACTCGGCCACCATCATCTGCAACTGCCGGTGGCAGTCGAACTCCAGCAGTTCCCAGCGCACCCCGGTGTTGTGGTTCCACTCCTCGTACTGGCCGATTTCGGAACCCATGAACAGCAGCTTCTTCCCGGGATGCCCGTACATGTAGCCCAGAAACGCGCGTACGTTGGCGAAGCGCTGCCACTCGTCGCCCGGCATCTTGGACAGCAGCGAGCGCTTGCCGTGCACCACCTCGTCGTGCGAGATCGGCAGCACGAAGTTTTCCGAGAAGGCATAGAGCATGCTGAAGGTGATGTCCTGGTGGTGGTACTTGCGGTGCACTGGATCGAGCGAGAAGTAGTGGAGCATGTCGTGCATCCAGCCCATGTTCCACTTCATCGTGAAGCCCAGCCCATTCAGATACACCGGCCGCGACACGCCCCCGAACGCCGTGGACTCCTCGGCCACCGTGATCACGCCCGGCTCGCGGTGCGCCAGTTCGTTGAACCGCCGTAGAAAATCGATCGCCTCCAGGTTCTCGTTGCCGCCGTCCTGGTTGGGGATCCACTCGCCCGGCTGGCGCGAATAGTCCAGGTAGAGCATCGAGGCCACCGCATCCACCCGCAGGCCGTCGATGTGGTATTTCTTCAACCAGAAAAGCGCGTTCGAAATCAGAAATTCGCGCACCTCGTTGCGGCCGTAGTTGAAGATCAGCGTGCCCCAGTCGCGGTGTTCGCCCTTGCGCGGGTCGGCGTGCTCGTAGAGGTTGGTCCCGTCGAAATAGGCCAGTCCGTGCGCGTCCTTGGGGAAGTGCCCGGGAACCCAGTCGACGATCAGCCCCAGTCCCTCCTGGTGGCAGCGGTCGACGAAGTACATGAAGTCGTAGGGCGTGCCGAAACGCGCCGTGGGCGCGTAGAAGCCGATCACCTGGTAGCCCCAGGAACCGGAGAAGGGGTGCTCGTGGACGGGCAGCAGTTCCAGGTGCGTGTAGCCCAGTTTCTTGGCGTAGGGCACCAGCGAGTCGGCCAGTTCACGGTAGGTGAGCGGCTGGTTGCGCGGTCCCCGCAGCCAGGACTCCAGATGCACTTCGTAGATCGAGACCGGCTCCTTCAACCAATCCTTCTTGCCGCGCTGCTCCAGCCACTCGGCGTCGTTCCATTGATAGCGGTCCAGGTCGCGCACCACCGAGGCGGATTTCGGCGGCACCTCGGAACCGAAGCCGTAGGGATCCGCCTTGAGCTGACGGTAGCCGTGAAAGCGCGAGCGCACGAAGTATTTGTAGTGCGTCCCCTCGCCCGCGTGCGGGATGAAGATCTCCCAGATGCCGCCGTTGCGCAGCCGCATGGGATGCCGGCGGGTATCCCAGTCGTTGAAATCACCGACGATGGTCACCACCTCGGCGTTCGGAGCCCAGACCGTGAAACGCACGCCCGGCACCCCTTCGACCGTCACCAGGTGAGCGCCCAACGTCCGGTAGCTCTCGAAGTTCGTGCCCTCGGCGTGCAGGTGGATCTCAAAGTCCGTCAGCAGCGGCGGAAAGCGGTAGGGATCCTCGATCTCGGCGCTCCCACCGTTCCAAAGCTTCAGCCGCAGGCGGTAAGGCTGCCGGTCTCCGGCCAGCCGCGCGCGGAAGAATCCCGCCGGATGCAGCTTCTTCATCTCCGCGCGGAATCCGGGTCCGGCCACTTCGGCGGCTTCCGCCTGAGGGAGAAACGCGCGCACCTCCCAGGCGTCCGCGCCCTCTCCGGTCTCGACGGCATGCGGCCCAAGCACGCGGAACGGGTCGCCGTGATAACCGCCTACGATGGCTTCGATCTCGTCGTGAGTCATTAGGATCACCCGCTATTATGGCAGGGATGGGCGAATTCCTTCAGAGACTCGAGAAGGCGGAACTGCACCTGCACCTGGAAGGCTCCGTGGAGCCGGAGACCATGGCCGAACTCGATCCCTCGGTTTCGCCCGAAGAGTGCCTGGCGCGCTACCAGTACTCGAGCTTCGCCGCATTCCTCAAGAGCTACGAATGGGTCACGCGGCGGCTGCGCGCGCCGGAGGATTACGCGCTCATCACCCGCCGCCTGCTCGAACGCCTCGCCCGGCAGAACGTGCGCTACGCCGAGATCTGCCTCTCGGCGGGCATCATTCTGTGGAGGAAGCAGGACCCGGCCGCCGTTCACGAAGCCGTCCGCGCGGCCGCGCTAGGCTCGACGGTCGAAGTGCGCTGGATCTGGGACGCCGTGCGCCAGTTCCCGCTGGAGGACGCCCGCCGCGTCGCCGCCATGGCCGCCGAACGCATCCGCGAGGGCGTGGTGGCGTTCGGCATCGGAGGCGACGAGGCGCGCGGTCCGGCGCCGCTGTTCCGCGATCTGTTCGCCTCCGCCCGCCGCGCGGGACTCCGCCTGACGGCGCACGCCGGCGAAACCACCGGCCCGGCTTCCATCCGGGAGGCGCTCGACATCGGCGCCGAGCGCATCGGCCATGGGATTGCGGCGGCGGAGGATCCGGCGCTCCTTGAACACCTTCGCGACAACCAGATCCCGCTTGAGATCTGCCTTTCGAGCAACCTCGCCACCGGGGCGGTCCAGCGCATCGAAGATCACCCCGTGCGCCGCCTGTTCGAAGCCGGCGTGCCCATCGTGCTCAACACCGACGACCCGGCGATGTTCCGCACCTCGTTGACGCGCGAGTTCGAAATTGCGCAAAACGTCTTCGGGTTCACGGATGCCGAACTGGCCGGCATAGCCGCCAACGCCTTCCGCTACTCCTTCCGGGGGGAGCCTGACGGACACACTGCGAGCTGAACGCCGGCTGCCGCGGCGAAGGCGCCGCCGAAGCATCCGGCGGCTGGCGCGCAGCTTCACCGCTTCTGATACACCCGCACGTAGTCGATCTCGTAGCGCTGGGGAAAGATGCTGTCGTCGATGCCGTGGCGTCCGCCCCAGGAGCCACCCACGGCGCTGTTCAGAATCAGGTAGAAAGGCTGCTCGAAGGGCCAGACCGCCTCGCCGGTCCCCTCGTTCTCGTACGTGAAGTACACGCGCCCGCTGGCGGAAAACTCCATCTTGCGCGAATCCCATTCCACGGCGTAAACGTGAAACCCACGCCACGGCTCGGCAATGGCGAGCTGGGCGCCGCGGCCCGTCTTCCGCATATGGTTGTACGCCTGGGTATGGATGTTGGCGTGGATCACGTCCGGCTCATAGCCCACGTTCTCCATGATGTCGATCTCGCCGCAGCGCGGCCAGCCCACTTCGCGGCGGTTCACGCCCAGCATCCAGATGGCAGGCCACATGCCGCGCCCAGTGGGCAGCTTGGCGCGCACCTCGACGCGCGCGTGGCGCCAGGCGGCCTTGCCCTCGGTGGTCAGGCTGGCCGAGGTGTAGGCGGCGAACTCGGCATGCCACGGATCCGCGCTGCCGGCTCGCCAGGCGGGGTTCGGAAACCGCTCTTTGCGCGATTCGATCACCAGCGCGCCGTTCTCCACGCGCGCGTTCTCCTTGCGCCCGCGCGTGTAGTACTGGCTTTCGCGGTTGCGGATGAAGCCTTCCTCGTAGGACCAGCGGGACGGGTCGGGCAATCCGTCGCGATCGAATTCGTCGCTCCAGACGAGCCTCCACTCGGCCGCCGCGGCCGGCGCAAGCAGCAGGCAGAACAGCAGCAGGCCCCTCACTCAGACCCCCCGCTCCGCCGCCAAGGTTTCGATCTCAGCGATTTCCGCGGGCGAAAGGCGGAAGTCCGCCGCGCCGAGCATCTCCCGCGACTGCTCGGCCGAGCGCATGCCGACAATCGCCGCCGTCACCGCCGGGTGCCGCAGCACCCAGGCGATCGCAACTTCGCCCGGATTGCGCCCATGCCGCGCGCCGATTTCGCGCAACCGCTCGACGAACTCCAGGTTGCGCGACAGCCGCGGCTCCTGGAAGTCCGGCACGCGCCGGCGGAAGTCGTCGGCCGGGAAGGCGGCAACGCGCTCGCGCGTCATCTTCCCCGTCAGCAGCCCCGACTTCATCGGCGAATACGCCAGCACGCCGATGCCGTGTTGCGCGCAGTAGGGCAGCAGTTCCGCTTCGATCTGCCGCGCCAGCAGCGAATACGGCGGCTGGAGCGAGGTAATGGGGGCGATGGCGGCGGCGCGCTTCATCTGCGCCAAGTTGAAGTTCGACACGCCGATCCAGCGGACTTTGCCTTCTTCCTTGAGCCGCGCCAGCGTCTCCCAGCCCTCCTCGATGTCTTCGTCCGGATCGGGCCAGTGGATCTGGTAGAGGTCGATCGTCTCCACCCTCAATCGCCGCAAGCTCGCTTCACATTCCCGCCGGAGGGAATCGGCCTTCAGACAAGGGATGATCTCACCCTGCTGGTTCCAGGTGCGCTCGCACTTGGTGAAGATGTAGGGCTTGGGCGTGACGCCTTCGAGCGCCCGCGCCACCACCTCTTCGGAATGCCCCAGCCCGTATATGGCCGCGGTGTCGATCCAATTCAGACCCGCTTCGAGCGCCGTCCGGATGGCGGCCACCGACTGCGCGTCATCCTGCGGTCCCCAGGCGAATTTCCAGCCGCCACCCCCCATCGCCCAGGCTCCAATGCCGAGGGGGGTGATCTCGAGATCGCTATTACCAAGCCTTCGCGTCTGCATCATAACCCAACTGACCTTTTTAACACGCCGCGGCGCGAGGCGAAGCGCGGCGGTCTGATTGGAACGCGGGAAAAGCGCCGATAAGCTGAAGTGAAGGCTGACAGATGAGAATCGGATACCGGATGTGGCTGGTGTACTCCCCGGTGGGAGGCGGTATGTCCGTGGTGGAAGCCCGCGCCGCGGATGCGCCGCGCGGCGGATCCGCGGACCGCGCCGAGTTGTCTTCCTTCGCCAGCTTGTGGAACGCACCAGTCTCGGCGGCGCCTGTCCGGCGGCGTCCCTGCCCGCTGGAGGCCATGGCGCTCAGCCGCCGCATTATCGAGCAACATCTGCGGGGATAGCGCGCGCTCAGAGCGCGATTTCGTACTTGCGCAGAATCGCGTCCCAGCAGCCTCGCGCCTGGAGCAGAAGCTCCACCACCTCGCGCACCGCGCCTTCCCCGCCCCGCCGGGACGTCACCAGGTGAGCCACGCTCTTGACTTCGGGCGAGGCGTTGGCGGTGGCGATGGCCAGACCCACGCGGCGCATCACCACCACGTCGGTGAAGTCGTCGCCGATGTAGGCGATTTCCTCCCGGCTGACGCCGCAATCGGCCATGATCTCGTCGATAATCGGGATCTTCTCGATGTGGCCCTGATAGATGTAGCGCATCTTGGTCTGGTGCGCGCGCACCTCGGTGGCGGGCGACTCGCGGCCGCTGATCACACCGGTGGCGATGCCGTTCCAGGCCAGCCAGTGCAGGCCGATGCCGTCCTGCGAATCGAAGGCCTTGGTCTCCCACGGCTTGCCATCCGGGCCCGGGACGTTGTAGATCTTGCCGTCGGTGAGCACGCCGTCGACGTCCATCAGCAGCAGCTTCACGCGAGCGAGTTTCTCCCGCACCTCGGGAGTCAGGAAGTTCAGTTTTTCCGGCATGGGATCTCTTTGGCGGCAGCCGCCGGGGCGGGCGTTCGAACCCGCCCCGGAGTTTGCCGTTCTTAACGGTCGACGCGCGCCGAGCCGCCGCCCGCGAACGCCCGCACCTGCTCGACGGTCGCCATGGTGGTGTCGCCGGGGAAGGTGGTGAGCAGGGCTCCGTGCGCCCAGCCGAGATTGACGGCCATCTGCGGATCTTCGCCCATCATCAGGCCGTAGAAGAAGCCGGATGCGAACCCGTCGCCGCCGCCCACGCGGTCGTAGATGGAATCCAGTTCCACCGTCGGCGCCTGGTAGGTCTGCCCGTCGATCCAGGCCACCGCACTCCAACTGTGATGGCTGGCCGAGTGAACGTGCCGCAGCGTGGTGGCCACGACCTTGACCTTGGGGTACTTCTTCACCACGTCGCCGATCATGGCGAAGAACACGCTCGGATCAAGTTTCGACTTCTTCGTCACGTCGGGTCCGGGAACGCCGAGGCCCTTCTGGAGATCCTCTTCGTTGCCCACCAGCAC
>CAKZVG010000059.1 GCA_937921835.1 uncultured Bryobacteraceae bacterium
TCCGAGACACGCCAGTCATCCTGCACGAAGAAACCATATTGCTTCACCGTGGCGAGAAACTTGGGCGTGCCGAAAGTGAACCGCACCGCGTTGGGGACATTCTGGATGAGATCCGCCGCGCTGCTGAAGTCGAAACGCGGGTTTTCGATGTTGAGATTGCTATATTGCTGCCGGAAGAAGATGCCGCCGAATTTGAAGGCATGCCGCCCGCGCAGGTAGGAGAGCTTCTGATCCAGGCTGTACTGCCGAGCGTCGCCGAACTGGCGGAGTTCGCCGGTCAACTGCATTCCGAGCGCCTGAATTCCGGGCAGGCGCCGCGCCCCAAAGAATTCCTCGTCTTTCGCCGTGTCCCGCGCGTTGAAGAAGCCGTCGAGGCGCTCGAAGTCCGGACGGTTGTATCCAAACCGCGTTTCCGAGTTCCAGACGCCGGAGAAGCGCGTGAACTGTGTGTTGAACCGGTAGCCCCTCCCGGTAAAGCTGCGCGGGTTGACCTGAATGCCGTTGGGAATCTTTTGCGTGGGGCTGGCGTAATTAAACACGGTGGAGAGTTTGTAGGACCTGCTCAACCACGCATCGGCCTTGTAGGTCTGATTGCCGTCGTCGATCGACTGATCGCCGGGCGCGATGTACAACCCCGTGACGTCGCCCGGGCGGACCGGCTGATTCGGGAGCGGGAAAAACTCGAGCACCTTGCGCAGCGTAGGGTAGGTATTGGGAGGGAACCTGCTCCCGCAGCGCCTGCGCCGGCACAGTTCTCGAAACCGTGGCGCCCAGATCGGAGCGGATCCATTCCAGGGCGGCGAAAAAGAACAGGCGGTTCTTGATGACCGGGCCGCCGGCCGAACCGCCGAACTGGTTGTGAACCAGAGCGGCTTTATCGAGGAGGAAGGGATCCCTGGCGTTCAGCGCGTCGCGCCGCAACAGGGTAAAGGCGCCACCGTGGAATTGGTTCCCGCCGGACTTCGTCACGACGTTGATGTTTCCGCTGATCACACGCCCGTACTCGGCCGGTAGCACGCCCTTGGAAACCTGCACTTCTTCGATCGCCTCCAGGCTTACCATGTTGATGGTATTGAAACCGCCGGAGAAGGCGGTGGAAGGCGTCTCCAAATTGGCCGTCGCGTCGGTGCCATCCTGTGAGATTGAGAGCGAAGAACTGCCAAGGCCGTTGATCAGGAACGTCCCCGCCGCCGAGCCCGGTTGCACGCCGGCGGCCAAGTCAAGGAGCCGCGTCAGATCGCGCCGGGCCACCGGCAGTTCGGCCACTGAAAGACCCGTGCGGCTCGCTCTCTGCTCGGAGGTGGAAGTTGCAAGCATGGGGTTCTCGGCGGTCACGGTGACGGCTTCAACCTGCTCGCCTACCAGCAGGCCGGCGTCCTGCACCAGCACCTGTCCCGACTGATTGATCAGCAGGCCGGTTCGGCGCTCCGTGCGGAATCCCTTTGCCATCACCTCCAGTGTGTAGAAACCGAGTTCGAGGAACTCAAAACGGTAGGCCCCGGCCGGACCGGCCGTGGTGCGGCGCTCGGCGCCCGTCCGCTCGTTCAGCAGGCGTACCGAGGCTCCCGCGACAACCGCCCCGCTCGGATCGGTCACGGCGCCGGTGATGACGCTCGTGTTCACCTGCGCAGACGATCCCAGCGCGGTCAGGAAACACAAGGCGACGGCCCGGCTTATGAGCTTCTGAAAACGTGTGGACAATTCCAGATCTCCCTCTTGGTCGTAACGCAGAACACAACGATACGAAGACCCCGCTCCAGGGAGATGACAATGTTGCGAATAGATAGTTAGCCGGCTCGCCCCCGCGCTAATCAGCCCGCCGCCAGGCGCCGCAGCGGCTCCTCGTAGGGCGGGCGCGCCACGCCGCGCTCGGTGATGATGGCCGTCACATACCGCGCCGGGGTGACGTCGAAGGCCGGATTCCGCGCCGCGACGCCCGCCGGGGCGACCGGCACGCCGGAAACGTGAGTCACCTCGGCCGGCGGGCGCTCCTCGATGGGGATGGCGTCGCCGGAGGCGAGCGACAAGTCGAGCGTCGATACCGGCGCGGCGACATAGAACGGGACGTTGTTCTCGCGCGCCAGCACCGCCACCGCGTAAGTGCCGATCTTATTCGCCACGTCGCCGTTGGCGGCGATCCGGTCGGCGCCCACCACCACGCAGCCGATGCGTCCGGACTTCAGAAAGTGCCCGGCCATGCTGTCGGTGATCAGCGTGGTGGGGATGCCGTCCTGCTGCAACTCCCAGGCGGTCAGGCGAGCGCCCTGAAGAAAGGGCCGCGTCTCATCGGCGAACACGTCGATCTTCTTGCCCGCTTCGACCGCCGCGCGGATGACGCCCAGGGCGGTCCCGTAGCCGGCCGTGGCCAGGGCGCCCGCGTTGCAATGGGTGAGGACGGTCTTGCCGTCGGGCACCAGCGGCGCGCCGTGCCGCCCCATGGCGCGGTTGATCTCGATGTCCTCCTCGCGAATCCGCCTGGCTTCCTCCACCAGGCGCTCGCGGATCTCCCTGAGCGGACGCCCGCGCAGGGAGGCGTAGAGGCGCTTCATCCGCTCGATGGCCCAGAACAGATTGACCGCCGTGGGGCGCGTGGCGGCAAGCGTGGCGCCGACCCGCTCCAGGTGGGGTTCGAAGTCCGCCCCGTCCGCTTCGAGCGCGCCCAGCGCCATGCCCATGGCGGCGGCGACGCCGATGGCTGGCGCGCCGCGGATCACCATCCCGCGGATGGCGCGCGCCACGTCCTCATGCGTGCGGCAGGTGACGTAGACTTCCTCGTTCGGCAGGCGGGTCTGGTCGATCATGACCACCCCGCCGGCGGTCCATTGAATGGTCTCTACCATGGAATGTGTTTTCCTTGCATCAGAAACGCGGTGAAAAAGGTGAGGTTGTAGCCGGCGTGCATCAGCGTGGCGGCGGCGGTCGAGCCGGTGCGGTAGCGCGCCCACCCGAAGGCAGCGCCGGCCAGCGTGATGAGCAGGACATGCCGCCACGACCAGCCATACTGCGGCCCGTGCAATAACGCGAAGGGAAGCGCGGCCACGAACACGCCCGCCACCGGGCCGAAGGAGCGCATCAGCAGCGGCAGCAGGAAGCCGCGAAAGGCCAGTTCCTCGCACACCGGCCCCAGCGTCACCGCGAAGACGAAAAGCAAGGTGATGGAGAGCGGGTCCTTCAGGAACTCCCGCATCGGCATGTCGATTTCCGGCGTGTGCAGCAGGGCGCCGAGCACCGCGATCCCGAGCGCCACCAGCGGACCCGCGAACAGGCTCATCCACATCGCCCGGCGGGCCGGCATGATCCAGGCCAGCGAGTGCCAGAACGGCCGCCCGTAACGCAGCTTGAGCAATCCGTACAGGGCCAGGAACCAGAACGCGTAGCCCAGGAACTGCGCCGGCAGCAGGGCCGCGGCCTTCGCTTCCGGCCGCCACGAGGTAACGAAGAAGACCCCCAGCGCGATCAGGAAGGCCGCCAGCAACGCCGGTACCGCCAACGCGGCGAACAGCAGCAGGTCCTGATAGTTCCAGAACGGGTAGGGAGCCAGCCGAGCGCCGGCCGGCGGCGGCGCGGCGTCCTGGACGGCGCCGGGCGGAGGCGTGGGAGGGGCCGGATCGCTCATGGTTCGGACTCGATCAGCATGGCGGCAATGAGCGGCACCATCAGCTCATGATGGCCCGTGAGCGCGATGCCCCGCCCTCCCGCTCCGGCGTGGGGCCGTTCGACGACGTTCACGCGCGGCCGGTAGTGCTGGAGAAAATCCAGGTTCACGGTGGTGAACTCCATTACCGGGTGGCCGAGATTCCGCACCGCGGAAAGCGCCTTGAGGAAGACCTCGGGCAGAACCACCGCCGAGCCCGTGTTCAGGTAGACACCGCCCCGGTCGAGCGCCTTCACCAGCGCGCAGAACAACCGGAAGTCGTGGTGAGTCGCGCGGCCTAGCGCGGCCGGATCGAGCGACGGGTGGGTGTGCGGCGTGTCGGTTCCCACCGCCACGTGCACCGTGACCGGGACGCCCCGCCGGTAGGCTTCGTGCAGCAGGCTGGCCGGGGCGAAGCGAGGATCGGCGATCTCCTGAAGCCGGCGGCCAAGCGCCTCGCCCATGCCGGCCCCTTGCGCGCCGGCCACCGCGGCGTTCATCTCCCGGCCGGTTTCTTCCGCCGCGCCGAAGCGCCCGTCGGGAAGCACCGCCTCGACGTCCTCGCTGGTGTGTCCCGCCAGCGCGATTTCGAAATCGTGGATCGCGGCCGAGCCGTTCATCACGAACGCGCTGGCGTATCCCCGCCGCATCAGGTCGATCAGCACCGGCGCCAGGCCGCACTTCACCACGTGCCCGCCCATGCCCCACAGAATGGGCTTGCCGCTCGCGCGCGCGCGGCGCATGGCCTCCACCACCGCGCGCAGCGCATCCGCCGCCAGCAGGCGCGGCAGCGAAGCCAGCAGCCCCGCGGCGCCCGAGCCTTTCGGGTAGGGCGCGGCGAAGTCCACCACCCGCACCTTGCCGCCACGCGCCGCCAGCGGCACGGTCTTCAGCGCCGAAAGATCGAGCGGCTCCAGGGGGTATCTGCTCATTGGAGGATTCTGGCCAGTGCCTGGGCGGTGTGCCCGCGGCCGCCGCGCAGCACGTCCTCGGGAGTCCCGGCGGCGACGATTTCCCCGCCGCGCTCACCGCCCTCCGGGCCGAGGTCGATGATCCAGTCCGCGCACTTCACGACGTCGAGCTGGTGTTCGATCACGACAACAGTATTACCCAGATCGACAAGCCGTTGCAGTACCAGTAGCAGTTTCTTGATGTCGTCAAAGTGCAGGCCGGTGGTGGGTTCGTCGAGGATGTAGAGGGTGCGTCCGGTCTGGCGCTTGCTCAACTCGCGCGCCAGCTTAATGCGCTGCGCCTCGCCGCCGGAAAGCGTGGTGGAGGACTGGCCGAGATGAAGATAGCCCAGCCCCACGTCCACCAGGGTCTGGAGCTTGGCCGCAATCTGCGGGAGGTTCTCAAGCAGCGGCAGCACCTCCTCGACCGGCGATTCCAGCAGATCGGCGATCGACTTGCCGCGGTACTTCACCTGCAACGTCTCGTGGTTATAGCGCCGCCCGCGGCACAGGTCGCAGGCGACGAAGACATCGGGCAGGAAGCTCATCTCGATGCGCTTCAGCCCGTCGCCCCGGCAGGCTTCGCAGCGCCCGCCCTTGACGTTGAAGCTGAAGCGGCCGGGCTTATAGCCGCGCTCGCGCGACTCCGGCAGCATGGCGAAGAGATCGCGGATCGGCGTGAAAACGCCGGTGTAGGTGGCGGGGTTCGAGCGCGGCGTGCGGCCGATGGGGGACTGGTCGATCTCGATCACCTTATCGACGTGTTC
>CAKZVG010000060.1 GCA_937921835.1 uncultured Bryobacteraceae bacterium
TTCGCCTGGAGCGCTTGGCGCCCGCCTCCCCCGCCAGTCCTGCAAGTGGTTCCGCTCACCAGCTACCCGGGCAGCGAGACGCAACCCAGTTTCTCGCCGGACGGCAGCCAGGTTGCGTTCGCCTGGAACGGCGGCTCGGAAACGGATTGGGACATTTACGTGAAGGTGGTCGAGGCCGGCACACCGCTCCGGCTTACCAGCACTCCCACCACGGACCATAGCCCGGCTTGGTCCCCGGACGGCCGCCACATCGCATTCCTGCGCCAGTCCGAAACCGGCTCGGGGTTTTTCCTCGTCCCGCCCCTGGGGGGCCTGGAGCGCAAGCTGACCGACGCCAGTCCCGACCGCACGGGTCTGGAGACGCCCTACGTCGCCTGGTCGCCCGACGGCCTCCGGCTTGCGATTTCCGACAAGTACGCGCCGGACAATCCGATGAGCATCTTCTTGCTGGACCCCGCCAGCGGCGAGCGCAGGCCGTTGACCTTCCCGCCGCCGAAAGCGCTGGGAGATTCGGCGCCCTGCTTTTCACCGGACGGCATGAGCCTGGCGTTTATCCGCACCTTCAGCTTGGCCGTGAGCGACATCTTCGTCGTGCCGGTGACGGGCGGCGAGCCGCGGCGCATCACCAACGACGGCCGGCGGATCTTCGGCATGGTCTGGAGCCGCGCCGGCAATCGCATCATCTTCTCCTCCGCGCGCGCCGGCAGCGCCCGGCTCTGGCGTATCGCCCCCAACGGCTCGGGACTGGAGCGGATCATCGGGGTGGGCGAAAACGCCTCCTTCGTGACCACCTCCCCGCGCGGCGACCGCCTGGCCTATACCCGCTCCCAGATCGATACCAACATCTGGCGGTACCGGCTGCCCGGCGCGGGTGGCGACCCGGAACCGCTGCGCCTGTTCCCGTCCAACCGGCAGGAGACCGGCGCGCGCTATTCGCCCGACGGGCGGCGCATCGCCTTTTCGTCCAACCGCACCGGATCGCAGGAGATCTGGGTCGGCGACAGCGAGGGAGTCAACGCCCAGCCGCTGACGGCGTTCGGCGGACCAGCCACGGGCAGCCCGAGCTGGTCGCCGGACGGCCGCACCATCGCCTTCGATTCGCGGCCCGGCGGCAACCCCGACATCTACCTGATCCCGGCCGAGGGCGGCGCCCCGCGGCGCTTTACCACCGATGCTTCGGCCGAGGTGGTGCCGACCTTCTCGCGCGACGGCGCCATGGTCTATTTCGCCTCCAACCGCACCGGCAGCTTCCAGATCTGGAGGAAGCCGTTGGGCAGCGGCGACCCCGTTCAGGTCACGCGGGACGGGGGCTTCCGGGCCATCGAATCCCCGGACGGCAAATGGCTCTATTTCGCCAAGTCCACGGCCGCTTCCGGGCTGTGGCGGATGCCGCTCGAAGGCGGCTTAGAGGAGCCCGTGCTGGAGTCTCTGGCGGGAGGCTTCTGGGGCTACTGGGAACTTGCCCGCAACGGCATCTACTACGTCAGCCGCCAGGAAGTGGAAGGCGAAGGCGTGAAGTACTCCCTCCGGCTGCTGCCGGTTCCCTCGCGTCCGGACACGCTGGTCATGCCGCTCCCGCGGCGCCCATACAACGCGGGTCTTGCGCTGTCGCCCGAGGGAACGCACTTTTTGTACACCCAGGTCGATCAGAGTGACACCGATATCATGCTCGTGAATCATTTCCGCTAGGGGAGCAAAGCGGTGCCGGAAGCGGCCCGGATTCTGATCATCGACGACGAGAAAGCGGTTCGCGAGAGCCTGCGGGCCGGCTTGAGCGGCCAGGGCTATTGCCTGGAAGAGGCCGCCGGCGGGGCCGAGGCGCTGGAGAAACTCGCCTCGTTCCGCCCGGAGGCCATCGTCTCCGATCTCCACATGCCCGGCATGGACGGCCTGGCGCTGCTGAAGGCCGTCAACGCGCGGCCCGATCCTCCGGCGGTGGTGCTCATCACCGGCCACGGCTCGGAGGCGGCGGCGGTCGAGGCGCTGCGCGCGGGGGCCTACGACTACCTGTCCAAGCCGGTTGGGACCGAGGACCTGCGCGCCACCGTGCGAAAAGCGGTGGAGAAGACGCGCCTGCTGGCCGAGAACCGGCGCTACCAGGCCGAACTCGAAGGGGCTCTCGAGGAACTGAAGCGCTCCCAGGCCAGCCTGGTGCATGCCGAGAAAATGGCCTGCCTGATGCGGCTTGTGGCGGGCATCGCGCACGAAATCAACAATCCGCTGGGCGTGATCCGCGCGAACGCCGACACGATTGAGCGCGCGGCGGCGAGGGCCCGCGTCTTGTGCGAATCCCAGCCGCCGGCCAAGCCCGCCGGCGAGATCCTGGCATTGCTGGCATCCATGGCGGCCCAGTCCCGGCTGGCTTGCGACCGCATCGCCGGCGTGGTTGCCAACTTGCAGGAGTTTGCTCATCTGGACCGCGCCGAATTCCAGCGGGCCGGGGTGGCCGGCGGGATCCGGAGCACGCTGCGGCTGCTCGAGCATGAACTCGCGGGTATTGAGATCGCCACCGATTTCGAGGAAGACCTGGAAGTCAGCGGCGATGTTCGCCAGCTCAACCAGTTGTACCTGAACCTGCTGCTCAACGCGGGCGAGTCGATCCGGGAAGCGGCGCGCCCGGGAACGATCCGTGTCACCGCACGGCGCGAGGGAGATCGCGTACGGATCGAGGTCGCCGACAGCGGCAAGGAGATTCCACCCGAGGAACTGTCCCACGTGTTTGATCCCCGTTTCCAGCGCCGGGACAGGCGCATTCGGACCGGCTTCGGCCTCCCGATCTGCTACCAGATCGTCCAGGCACATGGCGGAACCATCGAGGCGGCCGGCCGCGCCGGCGAGGGCAACCGCTTCACGGTGTTTCTGCCCGCGGCGTGAGTCCGGGAAAAACGCAACTCGATCTCCCCGGATTTCAATCCATTAGCCGCCGGAGGCGCGGGCGCCGGCGGGAGCGGGAAGGTAACTTGTAGGTGGAAGCAGGAACCGGTCCAGCCTGGAATCCCGCCTGAACTCTTTCCTCTTTATCCTCTCCCGGAATCCTTCCCCCCGGGACCATCCGCCGGGGCATCCGCCAGAAGCCGGTTCCTGAAATCCAACCGCAAGGCGCCACTGGCCTTTCCGGAGCGGGCGCCGGCGCGGGCTAACTCAACGCGCGCTGGAGACGCTGCGCGTGCAGTTCGTGCAGCAGGCGCATGATGTTGTACGCGCTCAGTTCCACCAGCAGGCGGGTGACCTTGGCGTGCTGCTCGTCGTCGAGCGTGCCTTCCACTTCTCGCATGGCGGCCACGACGCTTTCCTGCTGGCGCTCCAGTTCCTTCTGCTCGATGACGCCGTCGGCCATCGCCTGCGTGAAGGACTCGAGCTTCGCGGCCTGCTCGTGTATTACCGGGATTTCGGTCTCGTCGTCAAACCAACTGATGCGTGCCAAGGGATTCTCCTGTTCTTCTTCCGTGCTGAGAACTCATGAGCGCTCCACCAACCGGCGGAGCCGCAGATAGCGCTCCTGGATGAGGGCGCGCCCGCCGGGGGCGGTGGCCTCCTCGCGCAGGGCGGGGGGCAGGAAGTGCCGGTCCGTGCATTCGAGCACGGCGGCAGTTTCCTGCAATTCCTTCTCGGCGCCTTCGACCGAGGGCAGAAAATCGTTCGCGGCTTCCGCCAGGACCTCGCGCGTCAGCCGCGGGCTGCCGGCCAGGCGGCAGCGGCGCAGCGCGCGTCCCACGATGCCTTCGATGTCGGCGCCCGAGAGCCGGCCGCGCAAGGGGACGTCGGGCGCCTCTTCGGGCGGCAGTTTCACACCCAGCTTGGCCGCCATGGCCACGAACATCGCGCGCACCTCATCCGGCTCGGAAGGATAGAACAGCGGCACGTGCACCTCGGCGCGGCCCTGCCGCTTGAGGTCGATCGGCAGCAGGTCGGGGCGGCAGGTGAGCAGCATCCACACGATCCGCCCCCGGTAGCGCGTGTCGCCCATCTGGGCGGCGATCATCGAAAACACCCGGCTGGAGGTGCCCGAATCGCCCTCCTGCCCGCGGTCGCCGAGCGCGGCGTCGGCCTCGTCGATCACCACCACCACCGGGCCCATGGCGCGCAGCACGCCCAGCACGCGCTCCAGGTTGCCTTCGGTCTCGCCGACATACTTCGACCGGAAATTGCGCAGCACCACGCACGGCACGCCGATTTCTCCCGCCGTGCACTGGGCCAGGAAGGTCTTGCCCGTGCCCACCGGGCCGCAGACCAGGTAGCCCATGGGCAGCAACTCCAACTCGCCCTGGCGCAGCAGCGAGGCGTCCTCCCGCAGGCGCTGCTTCACCGGCTCGTGGCCCACCACCATGTCCAGGTTCCACTTCGGTTCGATGAACTCCAGCAGTCCCTGGCACTGGCGCTCGATCAACTGCTTCTTGAGCCGCCGCATGCGGGAAGAGTCCAGGCGCCGGCCGGATTCGAAGGCGGACTGCACGATGTTGCCGAGATCGATCAGCGACAGGCCCGCGGTGAGGCGCGCAAGCTGCGCGGGGTCGTAGTCGGAAACGGCGGCGAAGTCGCGGTTCCCGGCGGTGTAGCGGATGAAGGCCTCGCGCTCGGCCTCGGGCGGAAGGTCCACTTCGATGGCCGTGACGTGCGGGTTGCCGGTGAGCCGCTCGCTGAGCGCCGAGAGTTTCTCGTCCATCAGCACGAAGGCCATGTTGAGGCGCTTCAGGTGCGGGCTGGCGGCCCATTGGAGCAGGGTGACGATCTGCGTGGAAGCCGCCTGGCTGAGCCGGCCGGGTTCGCCCGCGGGGATCAGGAACGAGGTGTGGTCGAGGATGACGGCCGCGCTCACGCGCTCGCCGGCGTCGGCCATGATGTTGTTCTGCACGAAGCGGTCGAGCAAGGCGAAAGCGGCCGCCGGGTCGCGCCGGGCCAGCGCCAGGTCGCCCACCTTGCGTCCGGCCAGCACCACCATTTCCTTGAGGCGCTCCGGCGCGCGCCCGGCGAAGGCTCGCAATCCGCGGGCGAGATCGAAGTGCAGGATCAGATCCCAGCGGCCGAAGATCTCTTCGGCGAGGAAGTCCGGCAACGTGCCGTAGCCTTCGCGGTGGCGCACGAAGTCCTGCACGTTGCCATGCAGCACGAACAGCGACGACGCGCCGGAGAAGTAGGTCTCCGACAGGCGCGCCGCCCAGGCGGGGAACCATTCCGGGACGCGGCCCGCCGGGCGCGCGGCTTCACTCATCGCTGGACCGCCTTTCCCCAGGGAGCATCGAGAATGGCCGGAGGTTCCTGCATCTCTTCCACCACGCCGGTCAATTGCTGAAGCTCGGTGATGGCGGCTTCGGTCGAGCGCATGTTGTCGGTGACCGAATCGATCTGACTCGTCAGGAAATCGGGATCCTGCCGGTTGACCGAGGCCTCCGTCAGAGCCTGGATCTTGGCCTCGATGCGGTCCAGTTCCACCCGCACGAACTCGGCGTTCTGGCGCGCCTTCTCGTAGTTGTCGAGCCGCATCTCTTGCACCGCGATGCTGTCCTGAAGCGAGCGGGTCATGCGCTCGTCGCCCGCGGCGGCTCCCAGGCGGGCGCGGGCCTCCTCCAGCCGCGCGCGGATGTCGTTGACATCGGTGCGGTAAAGGAAGCGCTCCAGCGCCTGCTGGGAAGCGAGCAGCCTCAGGAACACCCACAGCAAACGGTCGAGCGCCCCGGCGGTAAGGTCCTCGCCCGGAGCCGCGCCTGCGCCCGCCCGGCCGCGGACCCCGTGCGCGATGGCGCGCATCTCCAGGCAGCGCGCGCGAAGCTGGGCGAAGCGGTGCTGGAAGTCGGCCGGCAGGGCGCCGACGATCTCTTCGAGCGAGCGCTGGCTGCGCGCCACCACCGTCTGCTTCCCCTGCTGGTGCACGGCGGCGTCGATGGCGGCGCGGAACCTGGCCTGCGACACCAGTCCGGCGAGATAGGCCAGTTCGCCGGCCACCACCAGCGCCAGCAACGCGTCCGGCCGCGGCATGAGGGCGGCGAAAGCCACCGCGGCCGGGAACAGCAGCAGGTTCCAGCGG
>CAKZVG010000061.1 GCA_937921835.1 uncultured Bryobacteraceae bacterium
CGCCCAGGCCAGCTCGATACCGCCATCCTCGCCCTTCAACAACGAAACGCGCAATTTCGCGGAAAAAGACGTCAGGGATTCGCCGGGCCGGCGGCGCGGCGCGGCGCGGTGGCGAGGCGCGCCGAGTCCGCCCCTTCTAGCGGCTGTCAGGCTCGCCGAGCACGGTGACGATGACCTCGCGCTCGCGGGGGCGGTCGTCAAAATCGCACAGCACAATCTGCTGCCAGACGCCGATGGCGATGCGACCGCCCGCGACGGGAAAGCTTCTCGACGTTCCGATCAAGGCGCTGCGCAGGTGCGAATACCCGTTGTTGTCGCCCCAGCGCGCGTTGTGCGCGTAGCCGGAAGTCGGCGGAGCGAGGCGGTCGAGCGCGCGCTGGAAGTCCGCCACGCAGCCCGGTTCGAACTCGAGCGTGGTGACGCCGAGCGTGGATCCGCGCCCGGAAACGTTCACCACGCCGGCGCCAATCGCGCTTTCGGCGACGATCCGCTCGACCTGCCCGGTGATATCGAGAACGTCCGCGTGGCCGCGGGTGGCGAGGCGGATGGACTTTTGGTAGACAGACATGTTCTTTGCCGTATCTTACCCGGCCGGCGCCCGCCACCGCCCAATCCGCGGTGGCGCAAGGCCGGCGGGTAATCTAGAATCAGAGTGTCGGGGCGTAGCGCAGCCTGGTAGCGCACCTGCCTTGGGCGCAGGGGGTCGCCAGTTCAAATCTGGCCGCCCCGACCAATGAGAGCAAGTACAGCCGGGCGGTTCCTGCCAGGCGGTGTCCATCCTCCCTGCTCGCGGCGCTCCAGAACAGGCGGCAAGCGGCCGGCGCGCGCGGGGCCGTGCCCCGCTCAAAACGAGTGCGCGCCGCGGAACCAGAACCGGAAGCCGTCGGGGCTCCAGCCCAAGTCGGCGCCCAGCAGGAAGAAGTTGCCGATCTTGAGGCGGCCGCCGGCGCCGAGGGATCCGCGCAGACCCCGCAGACCCATCTCGCCGGGGCGGCTGAAGACCCGGCCCGCGTCGGCGAAGCCCACCGCGTGAAACATCTCCCGCGCGCGCCAGCGATACTCCAGGTTGAACGCCAGCGCGTTCTCGTCGCGGAAGCGGTACTGGTGGTAGCCGCGCAGGTCGCCGCCGCCGCCCACCGTGGGTTGGAGAAAGAAAGGCACGCTGCGCCCGGCGCCGCGCTCGCTCACCACCGCCACGGCCCGCAGCGCAAGAACGTCCTCCTCGCGGAACGACGGCAGGAAGTGGCGCAAGTCGGCTCGGAAGCGGTGGAACTGGTGGCGCCCGAGGTCGCGGTCATGGAAGCGGGTCCAGCGGAGTTCGTACCAGCCGCCGCTATGCGGATGGGCGGGGTGATCGCGGGAGTCGGCGCGCACAAAGGCGCCGGAGAGAAAGTAATCCGGCTGGCGGTCCAGCGCCGGGGTATCGGCCGCCGTGAAGCGCTCTTCGATCGAAGGCCGGTCCTTGTCCTTGCCCGGGCCGGTGTTGACCTTGAGCATCCCGCCCGTCACGCCCGCTTCCAGCCAGCGCACCGGGCGGACGCCGAAGGAGCCCAGCGCGGTGAAGTCCTCCAACCGGAAGGTGGTGCGGCTCTCGCGCGCCGACTTGTGCCCGATCCCCCAGAAATCGTCCTCGGGGAAGTTGCGGTAGCGGAACTCGGTTTCGGCGAACAGCCGCTTTCCGGCCAGGCGCGGCGCCGCCAGGCGGACCTCCAGGAACTCGTACTTCTTGGTCGAAGCGATGGCCTTGGCGCCGAAGTCCAGCCAGTAGCCCACCAGTTCCGGCTTGCGGTATTCAACGCCCAGCGCCAGCCCGGAATCGAACGGCAGCCCGCCGATGACGGGAACGATTCCCTCCTGCGCGGCAAGCATCCAAGGCGCGGCCAGGATGGCGAGAGCCCGCGCGAGCGGGCGCCGCCCCGGCCTCACTTCTGCTTCTCCGGGAAGAAGACCAGCGCCACCCCCTCGAACGGCGCTCCACCCGGCGCCGTGGAAGCCACCGCGCCCATCGCGATCGCGCCGACGTAGTTCGGCTTCAGCCCGAAACGCTCCACCAGAAAACGCCGCACCGTCCGGGCGCGTTCGCGCGAGAGCAGGAACTGCTCGGCCTCGCTGCCGCGTCCGGTGTACCCCTCCACCATGAACAGCGTGTTGGGCGCATGCCGCAGAAACGGCGCGATGGCCTCCCCCAGCTTCCGGATGCCCTCTTCGGTGAGCGTCTCCTGGCCCGCGGCGTCGCGCTGGAACAGATCCGCGGCGTGCAGCCAGGCGTGCTGCCGGTCACGCCTGGGGGCGATCCTGCCCGCCTGGTAGTCCTCCAGGCTGACGGAATCCAGGTCGAAGAAGCCCCGCTGGTTGAAGTAGCCGCGGAAAAAGAAGTTCCTCTTGAGCGCCTCCATGTTCTCGGCCAGATCGGATGTGGCCTCGCGCGCGTTCTCCAGCGTCACGCGCACGTCATCCAGCAACCCTCGCCGGGCCGAGCCGCCTGCGGGACGCAACTCGGCCAGAATGTCCTTGAGCTGCGCCGTCACGCGCTCGACGTTCTCCGACGTCCGCTGGAACTTCTCGCCCAGGTTGCGCGACTCGATGTCGGCGGCCAGCTTGCGGACATCCTCTGAGACGCGGCTGACGTTGCTGGCGGTGGTCTCCATGGACTGCACCGAGTTGCCAACCCGCGCGGCGAGTTGTTCGTCGTTGAGTAGTTTCCCCACCACGCCGCGGCCGGCGCGAACGCCGTCAACGATCCCCTCGACGTCGCGGGCGATCTTCTTGCCGGTGCGGAACACCTCCTCGGCGTCGTCGCCGACGTTAGTGACCACTTTCTGCGCCCGCTCGCCGACTTCGGTCACAATGTCGATGGTCTTCAGCACCCGCGCCTCCACTTCGTCCACCGCGCTGTCCACCTTCTTGATCATGTCAACGCCCTGCTGAATCACCGCGCCGATTTCGATTGGTTCGCGGCTCGGCAGCAGGGAGCCGGCCTTGATCGCGGGCGCGGTTTCCGAGCCGGCCTCCACCTGTAGCACCTTGCTGCCCACCAGTCCCTCGACCTGGATGGAAGCCGTGGAGTCGGCGCGCAGCATGGGCTGGAAGCGGGAGAGGACGCGGAACCGCACGCGGAACTTGTCCTGCGGCCGGGTGGGCACGTGGATGACCAGCACCTCGCCCGCGTCCATGCCGCTCACCATCACCTTCGATCCGGTCTTGAGGCCGCTCAGATTAGCGAATTGCGTCTCCAGTTCCAGGCTTTCGGAGAACAGCAGGCGGCGGTCGCCGATCCAGAACAGCCCCAGAGCGAACAGGACGAAGCCCCCGATGACGAAAAGCCCGACGATGATCTTCCGGCTGGCGGTCACGGTTCAGATTCCTCCTTCCGACATCATGAATTCGCGCACCATCTGGTGCCCGCTCGATTCGAGTTCGGCGGCCGAACCCTGGGCCAGGATGCGGCCCTGGTGGAGCACGGCCAGGTCGTCGCCGATGCGCCGGGCGCTGGGAATGTTGTGGGTGACGATGACCATGGTGGTGCCCTCGGTATGCTTCAAATCGAGAAACAACTCGTCGATTTCGCGCGAAGTGACAGGGTCGAGTCCGCTCGAGGGCTCGTCGGCCAGGAGCACCGGCGGTTCGAGCGCCAGCGCCCGCGCCAGCCCCACGCGCTTGCGCATGCCGCCCGAGATCTCCGATGGCAGCTTGTGATGGATTCCCTCGAGTCCCACCCGCTTCAGCTTCTGATGTGCCCGCTCCAGGATCTCGCCGTTCGAGAGCCGGGTGTGGCGCCGCAGCGGAAAGGCGACGTTCTCCTCGACAGAAATCGAGTCGAACAGCGCCGAATACTGAAACAGGAACCCCATGCGCTTGCGCACCCGCGCCAGTTCGTGCGGGCCCATGCGCGTGATCTCTTCCTCTTCGACGAAGATGCGCCCCGCGTCGGGCGGGATGAGCCCCACCAGGTGCTTGACCAGGACGCTCTTGCCGGTGCCGCT
>CAKZVG010000062.1 GCA_937921835.1 uncultured Bryobacteraceae bacterium
GGCGCAGGGCAGCGGAAAGCTCCTCCAGCCGGGCGCGGGAGCGCATCAGCCGCAGCCGGAGGATGCTCTCCAGCCGCTGCCCGGCGGCGTCCAGGCGGCGGCGCGCGGCGGCCAAGCGCAGCCGGAGATCGAGCGCCCCCAGACGCGCCGAGACCTCCCGCCAGCGCCGCAGATCCCGCGCCAGCACGGCGCGCATCCCCTCCCGCAGGCGGTAGTCGAACTCGTCCAGGCGCTGCGTGGCGCGTCCGATGCGGCGCCCGAGCACGGTGGCCGCGCGGGCGGTTCCGAGCTCGTGCAGGCGCCGCGCGGCGCGGGCCAGCCGGTAGCGCAGCGCCTGCCGCAGCTTGTTCTCGCAGACGGCGATCCGGCTGAGCACCTGTTCGCGGTCCGGGACAATCAGTTCGGCGGCGGCCGAGGGCGTCGGCGCGCGCAGGTCGGCGGCGAAGTCGGCGAGGGTGAAGTCGGTCTCGTGGCCGATGGCGGAAACCACCGGGACGCGGCAGGCGGCGATGGCGCGCGGCACGGCTTCTTCGTTGAAGGCCCAGAGGTCCTCCAGCGACCCGCCGCCGCGGGCCACAACCACCACGTCCGGCCAGCCGGAGGCGCTGAAGTACTCGATGCCGCGCGCGAGCTGCACGGCCGCGCCCTCGCCCTGCACCAGCGCCGGGTAGAGGCGGATGTGCAGACCCGGGAAGCGGCGCTCGAGGATCTGAAGCATGTCGCGGATTACGGCCCCGGTGGGGGAGGTGACGATGCCGACGCGGCGCGGAAACGCCGGCAGCGGGCGCTTGCGGGCGGGGTCGAACAGCCCTTCGGCGGCGAGTTTCTTCTTGAGCTCCTCGAAGGCGAACTGGAGGGCGCCCACCCCGCGCGGCTCCAGCGCCTCGACCAGCAACTGGTACTCCCCGCGCGCTTCATAGACGTCGATGCGCCCGCGCGCCAGCGCCTCCACCCCGTCGCGCGGCTTGAACTTCAGATAGCGCAGCGTTTGCCGGTAGCAGACGCAGCGCAGTTGCGCCTCACCGTCCTTGAGCGTGAAGTAGCAATGCCCGCTGGCCGGAACCTTGACGCCCGAGATCTCGCCCGCCACCCAGATATCGCCAAAGCCGCCGCTCAGCAGTTCGCGCAATGCCTGGGTGAGGGAGGTGACGGTGTAGATGCGCCGCTCGGGCTCCCAGGCTAGGGCGATCTGCTCCACGAATCCAAGCATAGCGGGCTCGGGCGGCGGCCCGCACGGCGCCCATTATCCGGTCCATAAAATCTTTCGATTGGCGGTCTTGCGGCGGGTTCGCTAGGCTTGGATTTCGCACTCGTACTCCACCGTGCAGTGTGAGGAACTGGTCCCTTGGAGGATAGATGAGCCCCAAAGAAGTACTCGAATTCGCAATTGCCAACGGCGCCAAACAGGTGGATGTCCGTTTCACCGACCTGCCGGGCGTCCAGCAGCACGTTTCCTACCCCATTTCCGAGCTTGACGAAAGCTCGTTCGAGGACGGCTACGGCTTCGACGGATCGAGCATCCGCGGCTGGGCCGCCATCAACGAGAGCGACATGCTCCTCATCCCGGATCCGGCGACGGCCTTCATGGATCCGTTCGCGGAAACCCCCACGCTGGTGATGCTGGCCAACGTGCAGGACCCCATCACCCGCCAGCACTATGAGCGCGACCCGCGCTGGATCGCCCGCAAAGCGGAGATGTTCCTGCAAAACAGCGGCCTGGCCGACACCGCCTACTTCGGGGCCGAGGCCGAGTTCTTCATCTTCGACAACATCCGCTTCGATCAGAACGAGCACTGCGGCTTCTACTACATCGACGCCGAGGAGGGCCGCTGGAACTCCGGGCGGGAAGAGAACAACCTGGGTTACCGCCCGCGCTACAAGGAGGGCTACTTCCCGGTTCCGCCGACCGACCACTACCAGGACCTGCGCAGCGAGATGGTCCAGACCATGCTCAAGGTGGGGCTGAACATCGAGTGCCACCATCACGAAGTGGCCACCGGCGGGCAGGCCGAAATCGACCAGCGCTTCGACACCATGGTGAAGTCGGCCGACAACATGATGCTGTACAAGTACGTCATCCGCAACGTGGCCTACCAGTACGGCAAGACCGTCACCTTCATGCCCAAGCCGCTGTTCGGCGACAACGGCAGCGGCATGCACACCCACCAGAGCCTGTGGAAGGACGGCAAACCGTTGTTTGCGGGCGACGGCTACGCCGGGCTGAGCCAGATGGCGATGTGGTACATCGGCGGACTGCTCAAGCACGCGCGCTCTCTGGCGGCTATCATCGCCCCCACCACCAACAGCTATAAGCGGCTGGTGCCAGGCTACGAGGCGCCGGTGAACCTCGCCTATTCGCGGCGCAATCGCTCGGCCGCGGTCCGGATCCCGATGTATTCGGCCAGCCCGAAGGCCAAGCGGATCGAGTTCCGGCCGCCGGATCCGTCCGCCAACCCGTACCTGGCGTTCGCCGCCATGATGATGGCCGGGCTGGATGGCGTGATCAACAAGATGGACCCGGGCGAACCGCTCGACAAGGACATCTACGATCTCTCGCCGGAGGAGTTGAAGAGCGTGCCCTCGATGCCTGCCTCGCTTGAGGAGGCGCTGAGCTGCCTGGAGGAGGACTACGGCTACCTGCTCAAGGGCGACGTCTTCACCGAGGAGCTGATCGAGACTTATATCGCATACAAAAGAAAGAACGAAGCGGATGCCGTCCGGCTGCGGCCGCATCCTTACGAGTTCGCGCTGTACTACGACATTTAGCAGCCGGCTGGTGTTTTCCGGTGTACAGGCGGCGGGCGGTCCTCACGGACCGGCCCGCCGTTTTGCGTTTTGAGGGAAGGGTTTCCGGCGGCCGAAAAATTTCTGCTTGCGGAACGCAAAAATCACTTGACAAGTTTAGGCTCAGATTTTATACTTTAGTCAGAGTAAGACTTCTGAGGAGGTAAACAAATCTATGGCCTTGACCAAGTACAACCCGTTCGCCGAATTGGCGGAGTTCTCCACCCCCTTCCGGCTGTTCCAGGACACCGTAGCGCGGATGCTCAGTGAGACCGGCGCCAACCGGCCGTGGGCTCCTCCGGTGGACATCCTGGAGACCGAGAACGACTTGATCCTGAAGGCGGATCTCCCGGACGTCGATCTGAAGGACATTGACATCCAGGTCGAGAACGGCACTCTGACCCTGAAGGGCGAGCGCAAGTTCGAGCACAAGGAGAGCAGCAAGGAAGGCTATCACCGCATCGAGCGGGGCTATGGCTCCTTCGTCCGTTACTTTGCGCTGCCGGACACGGTCGACCCCGACAAGGTCTCGGCCGACTACAAGAACGGCGTTCTGACGGTCACCATGGCGAAGAAGGAAGTGGCCAAGCCGCGCAGCATCAAGGTGGAGGTCCACAGCTAATCCCGCCGTTTTCCCCGGGGGGGGAGCCCGGCGCTCCCCCCAACCTGCCTTGCCCGTTTCTCCCTCCCGCGGCTGTCCGCGTTCAAAGTCCCCGCCCGTGAGATAATTTTTCCAGGAAGGATCGATCGATGAACACCATGAAAACCGCTTTGCTGCTCGGGTTGCTGAGCGGTCTGCTGTTGGCGGGCGGGCAGGCGCTCGGGGGCCGCCAAGGGCTGCTCATCGGCCTGCTGCTGGCGGCGGGAATGAACTTCTTCAGCTATTTCTTCTCCGAGAAGATCGCCCTGTCGATGTACCGGGCGCAGCCGGTGTCGGAGAGCGAGAACCGCGAGGTCTACAACCGGGTCGCGCCGATGGTCCGAAACCTGACCGCACGCATGGAGATCCCCATGCCCCGGCTGTGGCTGATTCCGGAAGATTCGCCCAACGCCTTCGCC
>CAKZVG010000063.1 GCA_937921835.1 uncultured Bryobacteraceae bacterium
GTGGTGCGGGCGCGTCAACTTCACCCCCGCGAACTGATTCTGCTCGCCAACGTCGATACCGACCTGTTCTGGGCCGGGATCATCGACAATCCGTTCCGCCTTTACGGCGTGAAAGACGTCTACCTGGCGCCGGGCTCGGAACACAGCATCCAGGCGTTTCCCGAACTCGGCCAGGTGTCGGATTTCGTGTTATCGACGGCCGCCACGCTCAAGGCACTGAATCATTACCAGGCGGTGGTTTACTCCGTGCAGGGCGGACGCCTGCGCAACGTCACCAGCCAGTACATGCTGCTGGCCGAGGCCCGTTCCGGCCCCGATTACGCGCGCCGGGTGGACGTCGCGGCGGCCATCCACGCGGGTCTGCTGGACCAGAACTGGTACGCGGTCGAGGAAGGATTCCGCTGGATGCCCAAGCGCGCCGGGCTCAGGATGGCCGCGCCGCGCAAGCCGGGCGAGAAACTCTACATCGCCGGTTACGCCCCGGACATCCTGGTGTTCCAGGGGCCGGTGAAGGTGTCCGTCACCGCCGGGGGGCTGCCGCTGCCTCCCGCTCTGCTCTCCCGCGGCGGCCCGTTTGAACTGAGTTTCGAGCTGCCGGCGGAGCTCGCCGGGAGCGCGGAAATGCAAGTCGTGGTGGAGGCCGGGCGGACCTTCGTGCTGCCGCCCGACGAACGCGAACTCAGCCTGCGGTTGGGCACGTTCTCGGTGCGCTGAGCGGGGCGGAAATCTCCGGGGCCCGCCGCCGCCTCCCCTCCTCAAGCATCGGGCGCCCGGACGTTCTATAATTGCAGGCGGATAGGCCGAGTGAAGGCGGGCGGGTTTGCGAGACCGCGGGCGCCGCCCGGCGCGGGTGGCTGTGCTCCCGGAAGCCGCCGCCCAGGCCTGTCTCACGCGCGCACGACCATCCTGGCTGACGTTGGACTGGCCGCGTGAAGGCGCACCGGACGGCGCCGCCGCCTCACCCCGCGCCATCGCCGGAGGCGATCTTTCATTTCCCGCGCGGCTGAAGCTGGACAGTCCGCCCGAAGCACCGCCTGGCGTTTCGGGCGTTGAAGAGAAGAGAGTGTATGCAAGATAAACAGAACATCGCGGTGTTCGTCGATTACGACAACATCGAGATCGGCGTGAAATCCACGCTGCGGCGCGAATTCGACGTGTCGCTGGCCCTGGACGCGCTGAAGGAACGGGGCGACATCGTCGCCAAATTCGCGTATGCCAACTGGTCGCGCCAGGAAGGCGCCACCCGGCAGATGGCGGAGAACGCGGTGCAGATGGTGCAGCGCATCCCGTCGCCGCGGGGCGACAAGAACGGCGCGGACATCAACCTCGCCCTCGACGCGCTGGAGATGGCGTTCACGCACAACCACGTGAACGCCTTCGCCATCGTCAGCGGCGATAGCGACTTCATCCCGCTGGTGAACAAGCTCAAGGAGTTCGGCAAGACGGTCTACGTGGTGGGCGGCAAGGCATTCACTAGCACCATCCTGCAACAGAACTGCCACGAGTTCATCAGCTACGAATCCCTGCTCGACGAGCCGCAAAAAGCGCCCGCGCGGCCCACTTCGCAGCATGCGCCGCACCCGCGGCAGCAGCGGGCGCGTCCCGCGCCGCTCGACCTGGCGCAGGCCATGCCGCTGGTCGAGCGCGCCCTCCAGGTGCTGGAGCGGCGCGAGGTGCAGCCGCAGTTGGGGCTGCTGAAGTCCACCATGCTCCAGCTCGATTCGAGCTTCAGCGAGAAAGCTTATGGCGCCGGCAGCTTCTCGGAGTTTGTCGAGAAGCTGAAGAAGGCCGACTTCGTGGACGTCTCGGGGGCCGAGGGCCGCTACACCATCCGGCGCAAGGCGACCGGGGCGCCCGAGAAGGCCCTGCTCAAGGCCGAAGACGCGCTGCCGGTCCTGCGCGACGTGCTCGAGGAGCACCGCCTGGACCTCGAAAGCGGCGCGCTGGCCGATGACCTGCAACAGTGGGTGACGGCCGCGAATCCCGACTTCGAGACCACCCGCTACGGCTTCCAGGAGTTCACCGAGTTTCTGAACTACGCCCAGGACAAGCTGCTGGTCCGCCTGGAGCCGGACGAGGAGCGTGGCATCACCGTGTTCCTGGGGGCCGAATTCTATCCGCCCGCGCCCGAGCCGGAGCCCGAACCGCCGCCGCCGGTAGAAGAGGAGGAAGAGGACGAGCCGCAACCCATCGTCGAGGGCCAGCCCTCGGTCATCGATCCGGCGCCTCCGCCTCCCAAGCCGGTGCGCAAAACCACCCGGCGCAAGCAGACCGGCCAGGGATCGGCGCCCAAGCGGCAGACCGCGCGCAAGCCGCGCGCCCGCAAGCCCCCACCGCCCATCGGACCCATGATGTAGACCAGGGCGGCAGATCCGCCCGCCGTTCGTCGCTCCCGGCAGCCACGAGAACACCGGCGACCCAGGCGGCCCCGTTCCTGCCGGCGGCCGCCTGTCGTGCTGGCATGCGTCGGGAATAGGTTGGCGCGGAGCGCCCAAGATAGGGTTGGGGTTGCCTGACTTGGACCAACCAAACCGGCAAGGGGACCGTCCTCCGGTGCCGCCTCCAGCTTGAGTCCCGGCATCTGGCGCCCGGCGCCGCCCCGAAGGGTCAACCGCGCGCGGGGGCCGGCGGCGTGCCGGTTTCCGGCCAGCGCATTCCGCCCATGAACTCCAGTCCGGCCATGAAGCGCATGCCGTGGCGCTGGCAGTAGCGGACGCTCGCCGTTCCCGCCAAGCCGAACTGGCGCATCTGAACCTGGACATAGGACCGCGGATCCAGCCGCTCCCCGCTCATAACCCGGATGCCGCTCTCGGACCGGTCGGCCAGCGTGGCCTGCACGACCTGCACGCAGCCGTCCGGGCGTTCCCAAGTGATCGTCAGCGGACCGCCGAGCGGCTGCCGCGGTTTGCGCCTGCGCTCGCGCCGGAGGATTCCGCTTTCCATGTCGGCCATACTCGCTCATTAGTCTATCGGCGGAAAAGTCCCGGGACTTTCGGGCCGCCCCGTGGCCCGGCGCCCCGGACCGGCCGCCGCTGTGCATAATGGAAGGGAAATGCCGATCACCCGCAAACAGTTTCTGCGCTCCACCCCCCTGGCGCCGTTTGCCCTTCAGCGGCTCCTCCGGGCTTCCACGGCCGGCTCGCGCCCGAACATCCTGTTCATGTTCGCCGATGACCACGCCTGGCAGGCGGTCAGCGCCTACGGCTCCCGCCTGAACCATACCCCGAACATCGACCGCATCGCACAAGAGGGAATGCTGTTCCGCGACGCTCTGGTGACGAATTCCATCTGCGCCCCCAGCCGCGCCGTCATCCTCACCGGCAAGTACAGCCACCTGAACGGAGTGCTCAGCAACGCGGTGGCTTTCAACGGCTCGCAGCAGACCTTCCCCAAACTGTTGCGCGGGGCGGGCTACCAGACGGCGCTCATCGGCAAGTGGCACCTTCAGAGCGAGCCCACCGGCTTCGACCACTGGGAGGTCCTGCCCGGGCAGGGCGCCTACTACAACCCCGACATGCTCTACGCGGGCGGAAAGCGGCAACACACGGGCCACGCCACCGAGATCATCACCGAACTGTCGCTTGAGTGGCTCTCCAAACGGCGCGACCCCAAGCGGCCGTTCCTGCTGATGTGCCAGCACAAGGCGCCCCACCGCAACTGGATGCCCGCTCCCGCCAAGCTGTCGCTCTATAACACGCAGACCATCCCGGAGCCGCACAACCTCTTCGACGACTACTCGCACCGCGCTTCGCCAGCCCGCAACCAGGCCATGGAGATCGACCGGCACATGACCCTGGGCACGGATCTGAAGGTCCCCGTGAAAGACGACCCCGCCGAGTACAAGCGCTGGGAAGCCATGCGGGCACGCCTCAACCCGGAACAGCAACGCATCTGGGATGCGGCCTACGGACCGGAGAACGAAGCTTTTCTGCGCGCCCGGCCGCAGGGCCGCGACCTCGTCCGCTGGAAATACCAGCGCTACCTGAAGGACTACCTGCGCACGATCGCCTCCGTCGACGACAGCGTGGGAAGCCTGCTGCGCTACCTGGACGCCACCGGCCTGGCGGAGAACACGATCGTCGTTTATTCTTCCGACCAGGGATTCTACCTGGGCGAGCACGGCTGGTTCGACAAGCGCTGGATGTACGAGGAGTCGCTGCGAACTCCGCTGCTGATCCGCTGGCCCGGGGTGGTGAAGCCGGGAAGCGTCAACACCGACATGGTGTCGAACATCGATCTTCCGGAGACCTTCCTTGAGGCCGCCGGCGTACCCGTCCCCGCGGACATGCAGGGCCGCAGCCTGACGCCGCTGTTACGGGGCTCCACCCCGCGCGACTGGCGCACCAGCTTCTACTACCACTACTACGAAGGCGGCGGCCACGGGGTGCCGCCCCACTATGGCGTCCGCACCAAGTCCCAGAAGCTGATTCACTACTACGAGACCGATGAATGGGAGATGTTCGACCTCGAAAAGGACCCCAGCGAGATGCGCAGCGTCTACGGGGATCCGGCGTACCGGCAGGCCCAGGCGGCGCTCCTGGCCGAGTTGAAGCGGCTGCGCGCCGAGTTGAAGGTGCCCGAAGCCGCGCCGCCGCCCGGCCGGAAGAAGAAAGGGGCATGACGTGCGGGCCGGCCGGCCGGTTCTCATTCTGGCGTTGGCTGCCGCGACGATTCCGGCGGGCGCCGCCGCGGTGACGTTGCGTGCGGGCGCGGCGCGGCTGGAGATTACTCCGCCCGCGGACGCCGCGCTCCCGATGTCCGGCTACGGCTCGCGCACCGAGGGCCACAAGGGAATTCACGATCCGCTCTTCACCCGCGCGATCTTCCTCGACGACGGCTCGCGCCGCGCGGTGATCGTCAGCTCCGACGTCATCTTCATGCCCGAGGCCTTCTGGAACGCCGCCTCGGAACGGATCGCGCGCGAAACCGGCGTCCCGCGCGAGCACATCCTGCTGGCCGCCACGCACACCCACGGCGGACCGTCCCTCACGGCTCCCAGGAATCCGGAGTTCGCCGCCCGCTGGCAGGTCTGGATTGAGAGCTTTGAAAACCGGGTTGTGGAGGCCGCCTGCCAGGCTGCCGCCTCGGCGCAGCCGGCGCGCATCGGCTCCGGAACCGGGAAAGCGTACATCAACACCAACCGCCGCGCCCGGCTTGCCAACGGAGGCTGGGGCCTGGGTGTCAACCCAGAGGGCGTTTCGGACAAGACCGTTTCGGTGGTGCGCATCGACAACGCCTCCGGAGAGCCGCTCGCCATCCTGATGCACTATGCGGTGCACGGCGTGGTCATGGGGCCGCGCAATTACCAGATCACCTCCGACCTGCCCGGTTTCGCCGAACGCTTCGTCGAGCAGCGCTACGGCGACAAAACCGTGGCCGCGTTCCTGGCCGGCGCCTCGGGGGATCAGAACCCGATTTACGAGCCGGGCGACAACTTCAGCCGCGTCGCCGCGCTGGGCGCCATCCTGGGAGAAGAGGTGGTGCGCGTGGCCGGGGGCCTCCGGACTTCGCCGAAGGGCCGGATCTTCGGCGCGCAGCGGGTGGTGAGTTGCCCGGGCAGAACGCTCACCGCCGATTCGGACCCGCGCCAAAACCGCATCCGATTCGAGCCCTCGGACCCGGTGGACATCCGCCTGTCGCTGCTGATGGTGAGCAACATTGCCTTCGCCGGCGTCTCGGGCGAGGTCCTGACGGGCATCGCACAGCGGCTGAGCAAAGAGTCGCCGTTCTCGCGCACGCTGCTGGTGGCGCACGCCAACGGTTCCTCGGGCTACATCCCCGACGACGCCTCCTTCTCCCAGGTGAGTTACGAGATCTGGGTGTCCAAGCTCCAGCCCGGTTGCGCCGAAGGCGCCATCGTGGACGGCTTCCTCGCCCTGCTGGACGAGTACTAGGCCGCCCCGAACCGTACTAACGTGTACGGAAAGCCATTGCCGAATGCCGGGCGGAATGCTATTCTGCTGCCAGGGGGATGGGCAGATGGCAATGTACAGCTACTGGGACGCGAGCAGACTGGCCAAGGTATCGGGAACAACGGTTCCGGCGGCGTTCAACAGACCGAACTCCATCACCTTCATAAACAAGGTATTCTTCACCTGGCAGCACGACATGCGCAGGTGCCAGTCGCGAGGAAAAACCAAGGCCCGGCAGACGCTTGAGGCCATGGGGCGGACGCGCGGCGCGTTCACGGCCATGAACCCGATGATCGCCATCAAGAATCTGTGGGACGGGTTCACCCACTACGACGCTTGCGGCGCGCGCTGGCAGGACACCAACTCCTGGTCCTACAACGGCGGCTTCTTTGGGTCGTTCACCGACAGCGCACCCTGGGCGCTGTGCACCTTCGCCGACGCCTACGACGCCAACCTGAAGACGATCGCCGAGTTGGCGCGCAAGCACGAAGAAGCGGTCCGCAAACTGAAAGGGGCGGTCGAGGGGAAACAGACCATCCCCTGGGACCAGGTGAACGGGCCGCTGAAGCTGATCGCCGATTACTCCAAGGCCGTCGATCCGCTGCTGGTCATGTGCCCGGAGAGCAAGTTGAAGACCGGCTACGACTGGGCCAAAAACCTGGCCGAGTTCACCGGCGCGATGGACGACATCCTGAAGGAGACGGCCGCTTCCGGCAGCGTCAAGCAGGGCGCGGGCGTCACCGCCCTGGCGTTCGTGATCTCGAAATCCGTGCCGGTCTTCGGCGATCTCTACGCCGAAGCCATCAAAGGCGTGCCGAACGCCATCCGCTTCTTCGAAGAGATCAAGTGGCAACGGAATCACATGATGGCGCAGGTCTACGGCAGCCAGTTCAAAATGTACGAACGCTGAAGAGCCCGGCGCCCCGCCCGGCTACTTCGCGGGATGTCCCTGGCAGGCGCCTTCGGCGGCCGGTTTCAGCAATCCCGTCAGAAGCAGCGAGACGGCGTGCGCCGCTCCGCACGGCGCCGCCGCCAGGAAGGGACGAATGCCCCGTGCTTCCAGATCGGCCGCCGCCCGCCAGCCCATTCCGCCCGAGATCAGCGCCTGGCAATCGCCGATCAGCGCCATCACCCGGTCGTGGCTGTGCCGGGCGTGCGCGCCGCCTTCAGCGTGGTGCGCGCACTGGCCTTCGGCGTGGGGCGTGTGGCGGTTGGGCCGCGACTCGACGAAGCGCACCTCGCCGTCCACGGCATCCAGAATCAGAAACGCCTGGCAGCGGCCAAAATGGCTGGCTACACTCTCGCCGTCGTCCGTGGTTACCGCAATTCGCATGGTTTTCTCCTCTCTCGGTTTTTAGCATATGCTCATAATTCACCGCAACCGTTCTTGACCGGCGCGGCTGTCCGCGGCCATGATGGAGGACAGAACCCCCGCATGCCTAGACCGCCCAGATGCCGCTGGATTGAAACCCTGCCGGCGGCCGTCTACTTCAAGCCGCGAGGAATTCCCGCCGCGCTGCTTGAAGAGGTCGTGCTGTCGGTGGACGAGTTCGAAGCCCTGCGGCTGGCCGACCGGGACGGCCTTTACCAGGAGGAGGCCGCCGCGCGCATGGGCGTATCGCGCCAGACCTTCGGGCGGATTCTCGAGTCGGCCCACCGCAAGACCGCGGAGGCGTTGACCGAAGGCAAGGCGCTGCGCATTGAAGGCGGAGAGGTCGCCTTGCGGGTGCTGGAGGCGGCCT
>CAKZVG010000064.1 GCA_937921835.1 uncultured Bryobacteraceae bacterium
CCGCCCAGGCTCCCGCACCACGGTCTTCTTCAGCGGGTTGCCGCACGTCCCCACCTGCCGGAGCCGGGCAGCATCGCGGACGGGACCGGGTGGGGGCTTTGGGGTACGAGTGGGAAAACACAGGCGCCTTGCCCCCGCCCCTGGCGCGCGGATTCAAATCCCATCACCGTGTGGATGCGGCAGGTTCCAGCCTCAGCCAACCGGCGCCGATCTGACCGTTGAGGTTCTCGGCCGGTTCTGGACGGTCGCCGCCGCCGAACCACACCCGCACCCCCAGCGGGGTCACTTCGACTTCCGCGTCACAGACCACGCTGCGGTTCCAGTCCGCCGTGCCGGCGATGACGGGGGCATCGGCGACCCGCTCCCAGCGCACGCCGTCGGTTGAGCGGGCAAGGCCCATACGGCGGTTCTCGCGGCGGTCGCGGCCGGTGTAGAGCATCCAGTAGGCGCCGTGCGAGCTCCAGACGGCCGGTTCGCCGAGGCCGTTCTCATCGAACGCCCCCGGCGCGCCGGGCTCAAGTATCGGATTCGATCGCAGCTTGTACCATTCAATGCCATCGAACGATACGGCGACGCCCAGGCGCTGCCGGCGGGCGCGGTCCATGCCCAGGTAATAGAGGTAGAAGCGGCCGCCGGCCCGGATGACATAGGGGTCGGCGGCGGCGCGTTCATCCCAGGCTCCGCGCGGTCCGGTGTCGAGCACGGGGCGGGGAAGCTTCGTCCAGGTCCGCCCGTCGCGCGACCGCGCCAACCCGATGCGCGGCGGACGGCCGGCCTGATACCAATAAAGAAACTCGTTCGCAACCAGCAGCGCCGAGCCATTGGCGGCGATGTAGTCTCCCTCCCAGGCGGCAGGTCCTGGCGACAGCACTTTTCCCTGCCGTTCCCAGTTGAGCCCGTCGCGCGAGAGCGCCAGGCCGGTATGCCACGTGCGGCCATCGTATCCTGAGTAAAAGTTAAAGTAAATTTCGTTTTTGAGCGCCACGCTTGGGTTGAGCGTGTCGACGCTGTCGAACGCGCCCGGCGCGCCGCGCCCGAGCACCGGGTGAGGCAGCGGCTCCCAGCGGAAGGAGACCGCCTCCGGCGCACCCTCCGGCGCGGGGAGTGCGAAGTCGCGGTAGCGGACGCAGCCGGCCAGAGACAACGCCAGCAGCAGGCAGCAAATCCTCACGCAGGCACCCGGATGCGGAGTTCCGATCCCTGCCCGGGGTTGGACCTGAGAGCGAGTTCTCCGCCCAGGTTGCGCACCCGCCGCATGATGCTGCGCGGCCCCAGTCGCAGCAACTCAAGTTCTTCGAGCGAGTATGAGCCGCTGAAGGCGAACCCGCTTCCGTTGTCGGCGATGCCAATTTCCAGGCACGATCTTGCGGCGGCGAGCGAAAGCGACACCCGCGAAGCCTTCGAGTGCTTTCGGATGTTGTTCAGTGCTTCTCGCACGATTTGAAGAACTTCGACGACAACACCCGGGTCGGACGGCCCGGCCAGGCCGGCGCCCTCGAAGGCCACTTCGATGCCGGTTTCCTTCGAGTAGCCTTCAAGCAAACGCCGCACCGAAGCCGACAGTCCGGAGCTGTCCACTTCCACCGGCCGCATGCTGCGGACGAAGGCCCGGAGGTCGGCGACCTGGGAACGGCACAACTCCTGCAAGCTTTCCAGTTCCGCCTGCGCCTGCGCCACGTCGCGGGTCAGCAGGCGGCGCAGGATCTCCAGTCGCATCTGCAAGCCGACGAAGCTTTGGAGCGGACCGTCATGGAAATCGGCCGCGATGCGCTGCCGCTCCGACTCCCGCGCGGACTCGGCTTGGGCGCGGTACAGGACGGCCTGCTGGAGACTATGCGCCATGTGGCTCCGCGCCCGCTCGGCGTGCAGCGAGAGGACCACCGCCACGGCGCCGGCCGCCAGCACCGGGGGCAGGAGCGCCTGGCGGTTGGCCGCCGGCAGCAAAATAGAGACTGCGGTTGAACAAATCCAGGCTAAAGCCACTTCCCGCCAGGAGTAACGCAATGAGGCAGCCAACAAAACGTAAACCGAAAACAGCGCCGCCAGCCACCGCTCGAAAGGCGCCAGCAGCAGGAGGACGATAAAGACGCCGACATCGGCGACCAGCGGCAAAAGCGCGATTCCAGGCGCGCGCCCGCGGCGGTTCATGAGGGAGGGCTTGGCGGCCCAGCCGCAGGCGAGGGCGAAGTAGAGGGTAAGGATTGCGAGCGCACCGCCCGGAGCGCCGCCGGCGGCGAGCGCGCGGAGGAGAAAGAGCGCGGCGAGCGCGCCGCGCGCCCAATCGAGCACCAGCCGCCAGGAGGGCGGAAGCAAAGTTGCTGCTTGGCCCATGATGGTATCCGGAACCGCGCCAATCCCGGGCGGCGGTCAACGGCGATACAGATACAGCGTGTGGCTGCGGCCCTCTCCGTCGTCTTCGATGTGCTCGGTCTTCTCCGGCGTCCAGCCGGAGAACTCGAAATCGTGCGAGACGATGCGGGTCCCTTTCTTCAGTTGTTTCTCAAGTATGGGCCTCATCTTGTTGTTCGAGGCCGGCAGAAGATAGACCGTGATCAGGTCCGCCGAGGAGTAGTCCTGCCGGGCGATGTCGCCCAGAATGATGCGGGCGCGCTTTTCAAGGCCCAGGCTCTTGATGCGGTCCATGCTCTGCTTCCAGAGATCCTTGTCGAACTCGACCCCGGTGGCGTTGGCTTTGAACTGGCGAGCCGCCATGATCACGATGCGGCCGTCGCCGCTGCCGAGGTCGAACATCTTCTCGCCCGGCTTCAGCTCCCCGAGGCGGAGCATCTTCTCGACGATCACTTCCGGCGTCGGGTAATAGGGCGCCAGTTTCTCG
>CAKZVG010000065.1 GCA_937921835.1 uncultured Bryobacteraceae bacterium
GCCGTCGATGAGGATCGAGTTGTTGGCCTTGGTTTGGCGCGTCCAGCGGTCGTGGTGGGGCATGCCGTAGGCCGGTCCATAGTAGCCGGACGGGATGGCCAGCGCCGCGCCGCCTTTGAGGATGGCGAACGAGTTCTGGTCGGCGTGGCTGTGGCTCACGCTGCCGAACGGACTGCTCTTGAAAAGGAAAAACGTATCCGATTTCGGCTCGCCGAGCGCGCTGTGCATGGCCGCCCAGCCGATGCCGCGGAAAACCGCCGCCTGCGGCAGGTCGGTGGGCGGAGCGGGCCGCATGTTGTCCTCGGTAATCAGGGCGAGCATCGGGTCGCCCACCGACGTCCCGGTCTGCGCCGCGTACCAAGCCGCCACCGGGTCCTCGAAGCGCCGCGCGTGGTGGTTCATCAAGCCGGTGGCGCTGGAGCCGACGCCGCCCTCGGCCCCATCCCCGAAGGGTTTCATCTCGCCGATGGGACTGGTGCAGTACAGGAAGAAGCGGCGCACGCTGCGGAAGAACGGCCGCCTGTAAAGGTCATAGCCGGCGGCGGCCAGCAGCGATTCGAGCGCTCCCAGGTAGATCGCGTTATAGGAGAGCGCGTAGCTGACGCCTTCGGCCCAGCCGCCGTCGGAATCGCCCCAGTGCGGGTAGAACGTGGTGAGCGCCTTGAGGGAATACTCCAGCCATTCGGCCGCGTCGGGGGCTTCATCCTTGAGCGTGACGGCATACTCGCTCAGGTAGGCGATCAGGCGCCCGTTGTGGCTTTCGGCGGGCTGCGCCAGGTAGTCGGCGCGCTTGAGCCGCGCCAGCACCTGCCGGGCGCGGCCGGCGGTCATCTCCCGCACGCGCTCGCGCTCGGAGGCGTCGAAAAGGTCATGCAGCCAGTCATAGGCGCGGTGGCCATGCTTGGCCATGCTCAAGCCGGGTTCGTCGCCCCAGGGCGCCGACACCGACATCGGGCCTTCGATGCCCCAGCTCTCCACCTCGAGCAGAATGCGCTTGGCGGCCAGCCCGTAGCGCTCCTCGCCCGAGATGACGTAAGCCAGCGCCAGGGTGCTCATGGCCGAGTCGATGTAACCGCGCAGGTAGGCGAAATACCTGGTGTAGCCCATGCGCTGGCGCGCCGGGTCGCTCTCCAGGTGATAGCGCGGCGGCTCGGGCAGTCCGGTGGTGAGATAACGGTTGGCGCTCGAGCGCACCGCATCCCAGGCGCGTTTGCGCGTCCCGCCGAGAGTGGCGCGCAGGGCCGGGAGAGCGTCGCGCAGAAAGACGTAGCGCGGGTGGGCCGCGGGCACGCGCTCGAGAATCCGCGCCGGATCCTCCCACGGGAATTCGGCCAGGCCCTGGGGAACGTCGAACTCCCAGAAGCCGCGCCGGGCAAGCACGCCGTCGCCCTCGGCGTCGCAGGCTTCGACGTTCCAGGCGTAGCGCCCCGGCGGCAGGCACAGCTCCGGCAGGTAGACCGGATCCCTGAGCCGCGGGGCGTCCAGCACCTGCTCTCCGGCCTCGTTCCAGATTCCCAGCCGGTAGGTGGCGGCGCCCTGCGCCTTCCACCACGCGAAGCCGGGCGGGTTGATGGCCGCGGCGGCGCCGTCGGGGGGTTGCGGAAACAAAACTCGGTCATTCACCGGGCGGGACGGGAACGCCACCGCGCCATCCAGCCGGAAGGCTCCCGAAAGCGCACCACATAGCCCACCGGCTACCAGCCGCCTGCGTGAGATCGACATGAATACTGAGCATTGTAACTCCGCTCCGCGCGGCCTGGCTGCCGGCGGTGCTAAGTTGGGATACCGTGACGCGAACGATTCTGCTCAGCTATGCGCACCCGGACGACGAAAGCTTCACGGTGGCCGGCATCCTTCGTAAATACGCAGCCCTCGGCGCGCGCCTGGTGCTGCTGAGCGCCACCTCGGGACAGGCGGGCAGCACCGGCGATCCCCCCGTCTGCGCACGTGAGGTACTGGGCGCGGTGCGGGAGGGCGAACTGCGGGAGGCGGCGCGCATTCTGGGAGTCGCCGAAGTCCACCTGCTGGGCTACCAGGACAAGCACCTGGCGCAGGCGCCGCCCGAGGAGATCCGCGCCCGGCTGGTCGGAATGCTGCGGCGCTACCGCCCCCAGGTGGTGCTGACGTTCGATCCCAACGGGATCAACGCCCACCCCGATCATGTGGCCATCAGCCGCTTCACCTCGGACGCGATTCCGGCGGCGGCCGATGCGCGCTGGCTGCCGGAGCTGGGGCCGCCGCACGAAGTGTCGCGCCTGCTGTGGACGCCACCGGTACGCGTCTACCACCTGGGTTCGCACCCGGATCCGGCGGCGCTGCCGGGAGTGGATTTTCTGTTCGACATCCGCCCCTGGTCGGAGGCCAAAGCCGCCGCGCTACGCGCGCACCGCACCCAACACAAGAGCATCCAGCGGCACTATTTCGATTGCCCGGACGCGGGGCGCCGCCTGGCGATGGAAGCGCTCCGGCAGGCTTGGGGACCGCCGCTCACGCGCCGTCCGGAAACGGATCTCTTCGCGGGGCTGGAGTAGACTCGGGCGCTACACCGCTTCGCCGTCGTTATGCGGCAAGCTCGCGGCCGGCTTCTCGGCCCGCTTGTAGCGCTCGATCTTTGAGCCGAACTCGCCCTTGCGCGTGCGCTCCAGAAGGGCAGTGATCTCGGCCGGCGGCATCGGCTTGAACGTCTTGCAAGCCAGTACGTTGGCTTCAAGCTGCTCGACGGTCTCGACGCCCGAGACCAGGGTATGCGGTTTCTGGCTCCAGGCAAACCGCAGGCAATCGGCGATGGCCGCCACCGAGTTGCGGGTGATGCTGCCCATGGCGTTGGACTTCATGGCGATCAGCCCGAGCCCTTTCTTGCGCGCGTTGGGCATCACCGAGTGGATGAAGCTCAGGTAGTGCGGATCGATGAGGTTCACCGGATGCTGGATGGTCTCCCAGCCGTCGAAGGCGTCGAGCAGGCGCTGGTGCACGGCCGGGTCGCGGTGCCCGGTGAAGCCGATGTGCCGCACCTTGCCCTGCTCTTTGGCCTTGACGAAGGCCTCCAGCGCGCCGTTCGGGCCGAGGATCTGCTCGACCTCGGACATCTCGCTCACCTGGTGGCACTGCCACAGGTCCAGGTAGTCGGTCTTCATGCGGCGCAGCGTGTCCTCCAACTGCGACATGGCTTCCGCGCGCGAGCGCTTCTCGGCCTTGCCCATCAGCAGCACGTTCTTGCGCATGGCCGGGCTGAGCGCCTTGCCGTAAATCTCGTCGCTCTGACCCTTGTGATAGAGCCAGGCGCTGTCCAGGAAATTGACTCCCAGATCGAGCGCGCGGTGAATGATCTTGATGGCCGTCTCTTCGCCTTTGACCGCCATGTGGTAGCCGCCCAGGCAGAACTTCGACACCTTCATGCCCGTCTTGCCGAGCGTCTCCATGGGCATCGGAGTCTGCGCCAGCAGCCTCCGGTTGGCGGCCAGGGCCGCGGAAGAAATGAGGAACTTGCGCCGGTTCATAGGTTCGCCCCCAAGCTTACTCCCCGATTATAGCCGAATTGTAGCCGCCTACCGCCGCTTCGATCCCTTCGTCGCGGAAGTTTTCGCCGCCGGGGAGCACGCCAAGGACATCGAAGTGTCCCGCGGTCCAAAAGGTCGCGGGACCGGCGGCGAAAAGCCCGCCGGAGCCGCGCAGGAATTCGAGGAAACCGAGATAATACTTGCGCCGGACTTCGGCGATGGCGCCCGGGTCGGGGCAGTTGAACCGCCAGGGCGCCGAGACGTCGGCGCTGCCGAGTCCAAACTCCCCAACGGCGAGGGGCGCGATGGCGCGCGCCGGTTCCGCAATCTTCGCCGCGGCCAGCGCGAAGGCCTCCGCGGCCTCGGCGACGTGCCGGGCGCGGGTGTCTTCCCGCCACCAGGATCGCGGGCGATCCAGACGCAGGGGGGGATAGAAACTGATGGCGGCATGGTCGAGAGCGGCGAGAAAACGCCGCGCCCGCGCAGGCAGCGCGCCACCACGCCGGATGAAAGCGTCGTGATTGATCTTCTGGCTGAAGGCGAGCCGCGGAGCGGAAGCGCGCGCCTGTTTGGGCAGTTCTTCCCAGCCGCCCGGCCCTTGGGCCAAGGCAAGCAGCGACTCGTCCAGTTCGCTGCCCAGCGTGAGCACGAAGCGCCGCTCCGGAAACATCGCCGCGGCCGCGGCGAGAATGCCCGTCAGCGGTCCAACGACCAGCCCGGCAGAGGCGTTCTCCTCACGCGCCGGGGCGAACACCAAGTCGCGCCGCCAGCGGTAGGGACCGCCCGACAACGTGCACTCCCATTCCAGGTGCGGCTCCAGGCGCACGTGGAAACCGTGGCCGGCCGCCCGCGCCACCGCCCGCGCCAGCTTCCCGAGCGGGGGAGTGCGGTGCGCTGCGAGCCGGGGCGCGGCGTCCCCTGACACCGTCCAGGCGGGCGTGAAGGTCACCCAACGGAAGCCCAGCGCGCGCAGGCGCGCAAGCGGCCGCGCCAAATCGTCGAAAGCAGCGGGATGGAACGAGGGGATGGCGTAGGACAGCGGCGGCGGCATGGCCGGGCGCTACTTGGCGTCGCGCCAGTTCGGCCCGCTGCCGACGTCGGCGATCAGCGGAACCTCCAGGCGCTCGACGCCCTCCATGGTCTCCTTGGCCAGCCTGGCCAGCGCGGCGGCCTCCTCCGGAGGCGCCTCCAAGACCAGTTCATCGTGTACCTGAAGCAGCATCCGGCTGCGCATCCCGCGTTCGCGCAGCAGCGCGTCGAGGCGGATCATGGCCAGCTTGATGAGGTCTGCGGCCGAGCCTTGCAGGGGCGTGTTGACGGCGGTGCGCTCGGCGAAGCCGCGCGCGGCCGGATTGCGGCTGTTGATCTCCGGGATGGGCCGCTCCCGTCCCGACAGCGTGCGGGCGGCGCCCGAAGCGCGCACCTCGGCGATGGTGGCCTCCAAATAGCGTTTCACGCCGGCGTAGCGCTCGAAGTAGCTTTTGATGTAGTTCTCGGCGTCCTTCCGCGGGATGCCGAGTTGCGCGGCGAGGCCGAAGGGCGTCTGCCCGTAGACGATGCCGAAGTTCACCGCCTTGGCGTTGCGGCGCAACTCGGGGGTCACCATCACGGGCGGCACGCCGAAGACCTCCGACGCGGTGCGGGTGTGGATGTCCTCACCGTTGCGGAAGGCTTCGATCAGCAGCGGATCGCGCGACAGGTGGGCCAGCAGGCGCAGTTCGATCTGCGAGTAATCGGCCACCACCATCGTCCAGCCCTCCTCGGGAACGAAGGCGGCCCGGATTTCGCGGCCCAACCCGGTCCGGATGGGAATGTTTTGCAGGTTGGGGTTCGACGACGACAGCCGCCCGGTAGCGGCGCCCGTCTGGTTGAACGTGGTGTGCAGCCGTCCCGTGCGCGCATCGATCAGCGCCGGGAGCGCGTCAACGTAGGTGCCCTTCAGCTTGGCGAGCTGGCGGTATTCGAGAACCTTGGCGACAATGGTGTGGTCCGGCGCCAGGGCTTCCAGCACGTCGGCGGCAGTCGAGACCGTCTTGCCCTTCCCGTGGCGGACCGGCGCGGGCAGCCCCAAATCCTCAAACAAAACTTTACCTAGTTGTTGCGGCGAATTGATATTGAACGGCTTGCCGGCCAGCGCGTGAATCTCGGCAGTGAGCCGCTGGATCTCGACCTCCATGCGCCCGGAAAGCTCGCGCAGGCGCTCCGGGGCGATGCGGATGCCGTTCTGTTCCATGCGCGCCAGGACGGGGGCGAGCGGCAGGTCGATGGTTTCGTAGACCGCGCGGAAACGCTCGAGCGCCCGGGGGCGGAGCTGTCCGGCGAGCTCCAGCACGCACTCGGCGCGCGCCTCGGGTGCCGCCGGCAGCTTGCGTCCGAGCAGCCGCTCGCTGAGCGCTTCGGCCGTGCAGCCCGCGGGATCGGCCGAAAGCAGGAACGCGTAAAGCATCACGTCGTCGCTGAAGCCGCGCGGCTCGACGCCCAGGCGCCACTGCTCCAACAGAGCCGATTTGAGATCATGCACGATTTTCGGCCGCCCGGGATCCTCAAGGAACGGTTGCAGGGCCTCGAGCAGCCCCGCCGGGACGGCCCGCGCCTCGCCTTTGCGCCAAGCCAGACCGAACCCGGCGGCGAACGCCATATCACCCTCGCGGTGGGCCGGGACCGCCACCGCGACGGAAGCGCCGGCGGGGATCTCGCCCAGCCACGCTTCCAACTCCCCGCTTGTGGTGAACGAAGCGTAATCGGCCGGGGGTGCCTGCTCCATTGGGCCGAGTTCGCGCAGCAGGCTGAAGAACTCAAGCTCGTGATAGATTTGCTGGAGCGCGGCGTGGTCCGGCTCGCGCACCTCCGCGGCCTCCAGGCTCCACTCGATGGGCACTGTGGTGTCGATGGTGGCCAGCTTCTTGCTCAGCCGGATCTGTTCGCGGTGGTTCAGAAGGCTCTCGCGGTAGGCGCGGCGCTCGACCTCGGCGGCGCGGTCAAGAAGCGTTTCCACCGGCCCGAAACGCGCGATCAACTCGCGCGCGCCTTTGTCGCCGATGCCGGGAGCGCCCGGGATGTTGTCGATGGCGTCGCCCTTCAGCGCCAGCAGGTCGGCCACGCGCTCGGGAGGCACGCCCAGGAACTCCTCCACCTTGGGCGGATCGTACCATTCGTCTTCCTTCACCGGGTTGAACATCGAGACATGCTCGCCAACCAGTTGCAGCATGTCCTTGTCGCTCGAAACGATCACCACCTCGGCGCCCGCCGCGGCGGCCTTGCGCGCGATGGCGCCGATGACGTCGTCGGCCTCGAAGCCCGGGTATTCGAGCACCGGCACGCGCATCGCCTCGAGCAGCTTGCGGATCCAGGGAATCTGCTCGGCCAGGTCGGCCGGCATCTCG
>CAKZVG010000066.1 GCA_937921835.1 uncultured Bryobacteraceae bacterium
TGCCGCAGACCGGCTTTCTCCGCCTGGCTGCCGGGGACAATGTGCAACGCTTCCACTCCGCGCTCGCGGTCCAGCCAGGTGACGCCGTCTTCGGGCAGGCGGAACTTCTTCTGTTGCTGGAAATTAATGCCGGCGGAGATCACCGCCGCCACCGTGAGGATGACAAGTAAGGCGCTGGCGAGTTGGTCCCTGAGCTCTTTCACCGGCGAGCCGACACCCCGACATCCCCTCCGCATGCACGCGGACTTCCACCGCGGGCCGCTCCCGAAAGCGGCGGCAGGAGGCTGAGTCTCAATGATATAACAACCGGTTACGGACCCGGGTCTCCCGAATTGCGGAGATACACTATGCGGAAGTGTATAAAATCGGCGCTTTCCGGGACAGGGACTGCGTCAGCGTGTCACGGGCGGGTAAGGCGGCGCGCGATTTCCGCCACATGGCGCCCCTGAAAACGGGCAAGGGCCAGTTCGTTCTCCGAGGGCTGCCGCGAACCGTCGCCGCCGGTGATAGCCGATGCGCCCTGAGGCGAGCCGCCGGAGATCTCCGCGACCGTCGTCTGGCGTTTCTCCGAGTCGGGCGCCCCAACCACCCGCATGCCATGATGCAAGAGCTTGATATGAAACGTGTTGATGGTGGACTCCTGCCCGCCGTGCCGGGTCGCGCTGGCGGTGAAGGCGCTGCCCACCTTGCCGATTCGGGACCTTTGGCCTACCGTCCGCCGGTCCGGTCGAGGAAGTTGCGCAGCGGCGCGCACAGGGCGGCGGCGCGCGTGGGGGTGCCGAAAACGATCGCGTCGGCCTCGGCCAGCCGGCGTCGCTCGTGAACTGGCCCCCAGAGTTGCGGCTTAAGGCCGCCTCCTGCTGTCGAACTCCCGGGCCGCCTCAGCCAGCGCGGCGATGTTTTCAACCGGCATGCCCGGGCTGACGCCGCCTCCGAGCGAGAGAATGAACGGCTCGCCCGCGGCCTGCTCGAGGACTTCGAGCGCCGCCGCCTTCACCTCGGCCGGCGTCCCGCGCACGCCTGGATTCAGTGGGTCCACATTTCCCATCAGCCTCAACCGGCCGCCGGTCTTCCGCTTCGCTTCGGAAAACGGAATGCCGGGGGCCCAGTTGAGCAGATCGAAGCCCGCGCCGGCGAGGTCGCACAGGAACGGGCGCACGTTGGCGTCGTTGTGATACACCTTCACCCAGCCGGCCGGAAACGCCGCGCAGATCCGGCTCAGGTACGGGTGGGCGAACTCCAGATAGGCGCGGCGCGACAAAAACCCCACCACATCGTCGAGAATGAAGACGCCTTCCACCGAAGGACCGATCGCCTCGGCCTGCGCTTTCAGCCAGCCGATGATCGTCCCGGTGGTGAACTCGAGCAGGCGGTGCACGCCGTCGGGGTCATCCGCAAGGTCCGTCATCAACTCGTTCAACCCGCGCAGAAACGCGGCCGCGCAGACGGGCCCGCGCGCGGTGGCGACCGGAATGGTGAACCCGGCGTCGAAGACGCGCTGTTTCTGTTTGCGGTAGCGCTGGAGCGCCAGGGCCATGAAGCCGTCGCTCCAGGGATCCACCGGCGCCAGCCGCTCCACGTCGGCCAGGCGGGCCAGCGAGGGGAGTTGGGCGGGCGGCTGATCGGGGTGAAAACGGATGCGCGAACCCATCGCGGACGGCTCGATGGCCATTCCGTACTCGATCCACCAGCCGGGGAAGGGGATGATTTCCGGGAATTCGCGCGCGAAGCGGCAGTTGGCGCCGAACCAGGCTTCGTCATCCAAGTAATAATCCAGGTGGCCGGTGCCGGCGTAGCCGGGCAGCCAGGGACTATCGATGATAAGCGCGGCCGGGGCCCGGGGGACAGGGCGGCCTTTCGCGGCGGCTTTGAACAACTCCCATTGCTCAGCGCGCATAACCGGGCAGTTGTTCCAGGCCCAGGCGGGCCCGCCTCACACCCGCCGGGCGATGGCGACTCCGGCGCGGACCAGCGCCGCCTCCACCTGCGCCGGCGTTAGGCGCGAGGCGTCGTACTCCACCGTCACCCCGTCCATCGAGGGCGACAGCCGCACGCGGAAGATCCCGTAAATGCCGTGCGCGCGCGCGATGGCGTCCATCAGCGCGCCGTCGAGCGGCCGCGCCAGGTCGAAGAGAAGCTCCACCTTGGTCATAGATTCGCCACCACTGCGGCGGTGAACTCCTCGGTTGAGGCCGTGCCGCCGGCGTCGCGCGTCAGCGCCTTGCCCTCGGCGTAGGTCTTCTCAATGGCCGCTCGCAGGCGCGCGGCGGCATCCGTCTCGCCCAGGTGGATGAGCATCATGACCGCCGAGAGCATCAGCGCGGTGGGATTGGCGATGCCCCGCCCGGCGATGTCCGGCGCGCTGCCGTGCACCGCCTCGAAGACGGCGGCTTCCTCGCCGATGTTGGCTCCGGGCACGATCCCCAGCCCGCCCACCAGCCCCGCGGCCAGATCCGAAACGATGTCGCCGTAGAGATTCGGCATCAGCAGCACGTCGAACTGCTCGGGGTGCATCACCAGTTGCATGGAGGCGTTGTCGACGATCAGTTCCTTGTACTGGATCTCGGGGTATTCGCGGGCCACCTCGCGGCAGCATTTCAGGAACAGCCCGTCGCCGAGCTTCATGATGTTGGCCTTGTGCACCGCCGTGACGCGCTTGCGGCCGTTGGCGCGGGAGTAGTCGAAGGCGTAGCGGGCGATGCGCGCCGAGGCCCGCCGGGTGATGATCTTGAGGCTGGTGACGACGTCGGGCACGACTTCGTGCTCCAGGCCGGCGTAGAGGTCTTCCGTATTCTCGCGGAAGATCACCATGTCGATGGGCGTATCCTGATAACGCGTTTTCAGTCCCGGCAGCATGCGCACCGGGCGCACGTTGGCATACAGGTCGAGCGTTTTGCGCAGCGCCACGTTGACGCTCTGGTAGCCGCCCGCCACCGGCGTCGTCACCGGGCCTTTCAGGCCCACTTTGGTGCGGCGCATGGAATCGACCACGTGCAGCGGCAGCGATTCGCCCGAGGCCATGATGATGTCGGCGCTCAATTCCGCGCGCTCCCATTCGATCTCCACGCCCGTGGCTTTCAGGGCGTGGACGGCCGCGTCCGCCACCTCGGGACCGATGCCGTCGCCGGGAATCAGGGTTGCTTTGTATGGCACAAACGCATTTTGGCACACGGCGGAGCGGCCCGGTATACCCTAGGAAGAGACAGACAAGCCCATGCCCAGAATCGAACGCGCACTGCTAAGCGTCACCGACAAGACCGGTCTGGCCGGATTCGCGGCCGGACTCCGCGAGCTTGGCGTTGAGTTGGTCTCCACCGGCGGAACGGCGAAACTGCTCCGCGAGGCGGGGCTGGAGGTCCGCGAGGTGGCCGAGGTGACCGGATTCCCGGAAATGCTCGACGGCCGGGTGAAGACCATCCATCCGCGCATCGCCGCCGGCGTGCTGGCCATCCGTTCCCGCCAGGACCACATGCAGGCGCTCAGCGAGCATGACATCCCGCCCATCGGCATGGTGGTGGTGAACCTCTACGCCTTCGAAACGCACGCCGCGCGGGCCGAGGCGAGCGTGGCGGAACTCATCGAGCACATCGACATCGGCGGGCCGACGCTGCTGCGCGCGGCAGCCAAGAATTATCAGGATGTGGCGGTGGTGGTTTCGCCCGCCGACTACCCGGCGCTGCTCGAAGAACTGCGCGCGGGCGGCGGCGCGCTTTCCCTCGCCACCCACTGGAGGCTGGCCAAGAAAGCCTTCGCCGCCACGGCGGCTTACGACACGGCCATCACCAATCGCCTGGCCCGGATCACGGTCGAGGACGGGCGGATGCAGGACCGGGCGCCGTCCGGACTGCCCGCGGTGCTCGAAATCCGCGCCGCGCGGGCGCTCGATTTGCGCTACGGCGAGAACCCGCACCAGCAGGCGGCGCTTTACTCGCGCCGCGAGGGCGGCGTGGCCGCCGGTGAGCAACTCCAGGGCAAAGAGCTTTCCTACAACAATCTGGTGGATCTCGACGCCGCCTGGCAGCTCGTCAACGAGTTCGAGCGCCCGGCCGCGGCGATCATCAAGCACACCAACCCCTGCGGCTGCGGCGAGCAAAACAGCCTGGCTGAGGCCTACCGCGCGGCCTTCGCCGCCGACCCGGTGTCGGCCTTCGGCGGCGTGCTGGCCTTCAACCGCCCGCTCGATGAAGAGACCGCGCTTGAGATCGCCAAGACCTTCATCGAAGCCATCGCCGCCCCGGATTTCGAGGAGGGCGCGCGCCGGCTGCTGTCGTCGAAGAAAAACCTGCGGCTGGTCCGGGTGGGCGGATTCACCGGCCAGGAACTGGTGATCAAGTCCATCAGCGGCGGCTTTCTGGCGCAGACGCCGGATGCGCACCGCCTGGACCGCGCTCAGGCCAAGACCGTGACGCGGCGCGCGCCCAGCGAGGAAGAATGGGCGGCGCTCGAGTTCGGCTGGAAAGTGTGCAAGCATGTCAAGTCGAACGCCATCGTCTACGCCCGCGCCGGGCAGTCGGTTTCCGTCGGCGCGGGGCAGATGAGCCGGGTGGACTCGGTGAAAGTCGGCGCCATGAAGGCCGTGCTGCCGCTGGCCGGGACGGTGCTTGCCTCGGACGCATTCTTCCCCTTCCCGGACGGCGTCGAGGAGGCGGCCAAACACGGCGTGACGGCGGTGATCCAGCCGGGAGGCTCGGTGAAGGATGCGGAGGTGATCGCCGCCGCCGACCGTCTGGGACTGGCCATGGTCTTCACCGGCGTGCGGCACTTCCGGCACTGAGGCCGGCGCGGCGGGACCGATCGCCGCCAATCCCCCGGCGCGCCCGCGCCGCTAAAATGGGTCTGTGCTCTCATCCCCGATTCCCGCCTGGCCGGAGGCGGCGTAAGTGAAGATCGGCATCGACCTCGGCAC
>CAKZVG010000067.1 GCA_937921835.1 uncultured Bryobacteraceae bacterium
CGGTCGCGCGCCAGAAAGTCGCCGGTCTCGCACACCGGCCCCACCACGTCGGCGCGGATGGTCCCGAGCGGCATGCGCCGCAGCGGGATCACTTCGTGGTGGGCGCGGTAGAGCGCGGGGCGGATCAGGTCGTTCATCGCCGCGTCCACCACCACGAACTCCTTGCCCGCCGGCGTCCGCTTGCGATAGAGCACGCGCGTGAGCAGCACGCCCGCCTCGGCCACGATGGAACGTCCCGGCTCGACCATCACTTCCAGGCCGCGGCCGCGCACCCGCCCGGCCACGGCGCGCGCGAAGGCGGCGATGTCCGGGCCTTCCGTGTCCGGCGTGTAGGGCACGCCCAAACCGCCGCCGAGATCGAGATGCCGGATGGGGAATCCGGCCGCGCGCAGGCGCCCGGCAAGCGCGCTCATGCGGTCCACGGCCTCCAGCAGCGCGCCGGTGTCGAGAATCTGCGAACCGATGTGGCAGCTCACCCCTTCGAGCTTCAGCCGCGGATAGGAGCGCGCGCGCGCGTACACGTCCTCGATCTCGGCGATGTCGATGCCGAACTTGTGCTCGCGCAGGCCGGTCGAGATGTAGGGGTGGGTGGCGGCGTCCACGTCCGGATTGACGCGCAGCGAGACGCGCGCCTCCACGCCCAGCCGCGCCGCCAGGGCGTCGATGAGCGCCAGTTCCGGCTCCGACTCGCAGTTGAAGCTGTGGATGCGGTTTTCGAGCGCATACTCGATCTCGGCGGCGGTCTTGCCCACGCCGGAGAAGATCACGCCCGCGGGATCGCCGCCGGCCTTGAGCACGCGGAACAGTTCCCCGCCCGAAACGATATCGAAGCCCGCGCCTTCCCCCGCCAGCAGCGCCAGCACGGCCAGGTTCGAGTTCGCCTTCACGGCGTAGCAGACGCGGTGCGGCACGCCTTCGAGCGCGCCCGCGTAGGCGCGGTAGCGGTCCCTCACCGCCGCCGAGGAGTAGACGTAACAGGGCGTGCCCGCGCGCGAAGCGACGGCGGCCAGCGCCGCCTGCTCGCAGTAGAGGGCGTCGCCGCGGTAGGAAAAGTGGCTGTTCATGGGAGTTCAGAGCACCCGGAGCGCAAGCGCGGTCTGGTCGTCGTTCAGCGGGCCGCCCGCCGCGTGACGGTCCAGGCCGGCGAAGATGCGTTCGACCACCGCGCGCGGGTGCTCCTGGCATGCCAGCCGGACCACCCGGTCCAGCCGCGCGCGGCCGTACTCCTCGCCGGCCGGATCCTGCTGATCCTCGACGCCGTCGGAAACCAGCACCACCAGGTCGCCGGGCCGCGCGGGGAAGACAACCTCTTCGTATTCCCGATCCTCAAGCAGGCCGAGCGGCACGCCCTCCACGCGCGGGCGCAGGATCGCTCCTTCCCGGCATACCAGCGGCGGCACGCTGCCCGCGTTGGCCATGGTAAACTGGCGCGCGCGCGCATCCCAGAGCAGCAGCAGCAGGGTGACGTAGTGGGCGTCCGCGCGCCGCTCGAGCAGCGCTTCGTTCAAGGCGCGCATGAGCGTCGCCGGACCGCGCCTCCGGAACGCCAGCGAGCGCAGCAGACCGCTGACCATGGCGCTGTAGAGAGCCGCCGCCACGCCCTTGCCGCTCGAATCACCGAAGGCGATCAGCGCGTAGTCTCCGTGCTCGAAGAAATCGTAAACGTCGCCTGAGATCTCGCGCGCGGCGCGGAAGGCGAAGCCGGCCTCGAGGCCGGGAATCTCGGGCGCGTCGAGCGGCATCAGCACGGACTGGAGCTTGCGCGCGGCCTTGAAGTCGCGTTCCATGCTCCGTTCGCGCTCGGCCAGTTCGCTATAGAGCCGCGCGTTCTCGATGGAGGTGGCGATCTGCGGCGCCAGCAGCGAGAGCGTCCGCACGTGGTCGTCGGTGAAGTATCCCAGACGGCTGCTCGCCAGATCCATCACGCCGATCACCCGGTCGCGCAGCATCAGCGGCACGGCCACCTCGGAGCGGATGTCGGGATGCGAGGCGATGTAGCGCGGGTCGGCCAGCGTGTCGGCCACGCGGATCGGCTCGCGCTGCTCGGCGCTCGCCCCGGTGATGCCGCGGCCGAGCGGGATGTTGTCGATCTTGACGCGCTCGTCGAAGCGGCGGCTGAAACGGTGGCGCAGCAGCCGCCGCTCGGCGTCCAGCAACAGGATGCTGAAGGCGTCGTAGCTCACCAGCGTGCGGATGGCGTCGGCGATGCGGTCAAGCAGCGCGTCCAGTTCGAGGATGGAGGAAAACTCCTGCGAGAGGTTCGCCAGCGTCCGCAGCGTGCGGTTCTGGCGCTCCACCCGGCGGTAGAGCCGGGCGTTGTCGATGGAGGCGGCCACACGGGAGGCGATCAGGCGCAGCAGCGTGCGCGCGCTTTCGTTGAAGGCGTTCACCCGCGTCGATTGCAGATCGATGACCCCGACCAGCCGGTTGCGCGCCACCATCGGCACGGCAAGCTCCGAGCGCACCGCGTCCAGCGCGTTGAGATAGCGCACATCGCCGCGCACGTCGCCCACCAGTATCGGCTGCCGCGTCCTGGCGGCTTCTCCGGTGATGCCTTCCCCCAGCCGGATCACCAACTTCTCGACCACCTCCTGGCGGTGCCCGATGGCGTAGCGGATGCGCAGCGCGCCGGCTTTCTCGCTGTAGAGCAGGATGGCGAAGAGGTCGTGCGGAATCACCTTCTGCACGATGCCGGCCACGTTGGCCAGCAGCCGGTCGAGTTCAAGCGTCTCCGAGGTGATGGCCGAGACCTCGAGCAGGAAGTCGAGCAACTCGGCGCGCTCGCGGAATTCGACCGCGGATTTTCGCGAGGGAGGCATCAGGCCTGGGCGGTCCCGGACGCTTCCCGGGCGGCCGCTTCCATAATCTTGACACCGGAACTCGAGCCGATGCGGCTGGCGCCGGCCCGCACCATGGCCCGCGCGTCCTCGAGGGTCCGGATGCCGCCGGCGGCCTTGACGCCCAGCTCGGCCCCAACCGAGCGGCGCAGCAGCGCGACGTCCGCGACGGTCGCGCCGGCGGGGCCGAATCCGGTGGAGGTCTTGACGAAGTCCGCGCCCGCCGCGCGGGCCAGCTCGCACGCCGCCACTTTCCGCGCATCCGTCAGGAGCGCCGTTTCAAGGATTACCTTCAGAATCGCGCCGCCGCGATGGCATGCTTCAGCCACCGCCTGAATGTCCAGCCGGACCCGGCCGGTATCGCCCGCGATCAGCGCGCCGACGTTTAGCACCATGTCCACTTCGCCCGCGCCGTTGCGAATCGCCGTTTCCGCCTCCACCCGCTTGGCCGCCGTCACCGTGGCGCCCAGCGGAAAACCCGCCACCGTGCACACCTTCACCGGCGAACCGCGCAGCTCGGCCGCGCACAGCGCCACCCAGCAGGGATTCACGCAAACGGCGGCGAACCCGTGGCGGATGGCTTCGGCGCACAAATTCCGGATCTCGCCGGCCGTCGCGTCCGGCTTGAGAAGGGTGTGGTCGATCAGCCGGGCGAGGACGTCGCGGTTCGGTGAAGAACCCAATGCCTGTGGCGGCGAAGGCTGCACTGTGAGAAGACTTCCATCATACCACAGGGGGCGCGCTCCTCGGCTGCGCGCAGCGAAGCAGTTCGCGCGCCATCCGGGCGCCGACGATCTGCTCTTCGTCCACCGTGAAGCGGGCCCCCGCGCTTTCGAGCATCGGGGCGTACTGGTGATAGCGCGCGCGCACAATCACCGGCAGACCGGGCGCGAAATGAACCGCCTGCTCGACGATCATGCGCGCGGTGGCCGGATCCGGAATGGTCACCACCAGCGCGCGCGCCCCGCCGATGCCGGCGTGCTGAAGGACCTCGGGCTGCGTGGCGTCGCCCAGCTCGATCGGCAGCGACGTCCGGTGCGCGGCCACCGTGTTGGGATTGAACTCGATCACCAGGAACGGAATGGCCGCTTCCTGGAGCGCCGACACCACCTGCTGTCCGGCCGGTCCGAAGCCCACCACGATGACCCGGTCCCATTTCCCGGGGGCGGGGGGCGCCTCCACCCGCCGCCGTTGCCTGCGGGGGAAACGCCGCAAGACCCAGGCGCCGAAGCGCGGCGCGGCGGCGATCAGGTACGGCGTCGCGATCAGCGTGAGAATCGAAACCGACACCAGTACCTGGAAATGGTCGGCCGGGATGATCTGGTAGCGGAACGCGAGTCCGGCGATGATGAAGGTGAACTCACCCACCTGCGAGAGCGCCAGTCCGGCCGCGACCGCTCCGCGCAGCGAACGCTGGAAGAACCAGACCACCGCTCCCGCCACCACCGCCTTCAGCGCCATCACCGCCAGCG